>NZ_JBHZCY010000017.1:0-44287 GCF_042786665.1 Kitasatospora sp. NPDC059146
CTCGCCCCCTCAGCCGACCCGCTTGGCGACCCTCTGCTCGGCCTCCCGCAGGTGGCCCGCCTCGTCCCTGAGCCGGACTCCCGCCAGCCGGTAGAACTCGGGGCTCTCGTGCGTGGCCATCCGGTCGGAGAGGGCCGCCGCCAGCTCCCCCGTGACCTCCACCAGGTCGGCGAGCTCCCCGAGCATCACGGCGGCCTCCACCGCCGGGACCTTGTCCCGCCCCCGGTCCTTCGCCTTCGGCAGCGCGTTCTCCCGCAGCTGCCGCCGCGCCTCGTCGACCGCGTCGACCATCGCCCGTATCCCGCTGTCCATCCCGCTCCCCTCGCTCCGCCCGTTGTCCGTCCTCGGACATCCTCGGACATCCCCGTCAGTGTCCCCCGCCGAACAAGATTCAAAAACCCGCCCGGTAGCACCCGAAGCCCACCTAGGCTACTTACATGGCAACCTCCGACTCCCTCGCAACCGGCCAGCGCTCGCTCGGCGACCCCACCCTCGACTACCCCCTCTGGCCCCCGCTGACCTCGGGCTGCCCGCGCACCAGCACGGAGGACGTCTCCTACCCCGTCGAGGTCGACTACGCCTACGACAAGGCCGACCCGGCCGCCCTGTTCGCGCCCGTGCGGGCCCGCGCCGGCCTGGAGCGCTGGGCCCCGCTGCTGCCCCCGCTGCTCGCCCCCGGCCTCGGCGAGGGCGCCACCCCGCTGGTGGAGCTCGGGCCGGGCGTGTACGTCAAGGACGAGTCCCGCAACCCGACCTGGAGCCACAAGGACCGGCTGAACCGCTGCACCACCAGCGCCGCCGTCGGCGTCGGCGCGCCCGGCATCGCGGTGGCCTCCTCGGGCAACCACGGCGCCTCGGCCGCCGCGTACGCCGCCCGCGCCGGGCTGCCCTGCGTGGTGTTCACCGGCCCGGACACCCCGCCCGCCGTGGACGCCTTCCTCAACGCCTACGGCGCCGTGGTGCTGCCCGTCCCGTGGGAGTCCCGCTGGCCGCTGCTGCGCCAGGTGGTGAAGCGCTTCGGCCTGCACCCGGTCAGCAACCTGACGACCACCCACACCGGCCACGCCTTCGGCCCCGAGGGCTACAAGACCGTCGCGTACGAGATCTTCCAGGACGTCGGCGTGCCGAGCGCGGTGTTCGTCCCCACCGGGTACGGCGAACTGCTGTACGGCGTCTGGAAGGGCTTCACCGAGCTGCGCCGGCTGGGCCTGGCCGACCGGGTGCCGCGGATCCACGCCTGCGAGTCGGCGGCCTCCGGCCCGCTGCACCGGGCGATCGCCGAGGGCGCCCCGGCCGCGCACGTGACGGTCGGCCGGAGCAACGCGTACTCGATCGCCTCCCCGGTGAGCGGCTACCGGGGCGTGCTGGCGGTGAACGGGAGCGGCGGCGCCGCGCTGACCGTCGACGACCGCCAACTCGCCGATGCCCAGCGGGAGCTGTCCCGGGCCGGGCTGTGGGCCGAGCTGTCCGCGGCGGCCGGCCTGGCGGGGCTGCGCAGCCTCGGCGCCGAGGCCCCGGCGGACGGTCCGGTGGTCTGCGTCTCCACCTCCAGCGGGTTCAAGGACAAGGGCATGGGCAGCCGCCCGACCGCCCCGGTCACCCCGACCTGGGAGGAGGTCGAGCGCCGGCTGCGCACCGCCGGGATCACCGGCTAGCGGGCGCGGCACGAAGTCCGGACGAGCAAGGCCGGAAGCCTGCTGTTCGTCGGGACGTTCGCTGACGTAGGGTCGGCGTTCGCCCACGCACAGCAGGCTTGCTCCGCCCCACCGTCCCCGCACCAACTCCCCCGCGTCGAAGGGTAGTCCCGTGCTCCTTTCCCCCCGCCGTCTGCTGCCGCTGGCCGTCGCCGTCGCGGCGGTCCCGGTGCTCGCCCTCCCGGCGGTGCTCTCCGCGGCCGCCTCGTACGGCACTCCGACGATCACCTTCTCGGCCGGGTACCTGTCCGGCGCGGTGGGCGCCACCGGCGACCCGACGGTGGGCGTCACGGTCGCCCAGAGCGGCGCCCCCGCCTCGGCGCTGACGGTCGCGGCCTCGGCCAGCACCAAGGCCTCGGTGGCCCGGACCGGCGACGTGACGGTGACCGGCGGCGGCGCCACCCGCACCCTGGCGGTCACCGCCCAGGGCGTCGGCTACACCGACCTGACCGTCAAGGTGACCGGCCTGGGCGGCAAGACCGCCACCCGGACCCTGCACTACGCCGCCTCGGCCGCCGTCCGCAACTCCGCCGCGAGCCGCTACCTGACCGGTTCCAGCGACGCCTCGGCCGCCGTGGACGCGGGCGGCGGCTACGTCCTGGTCGGCGACGACGAGTCCAACACCCTGCGGCTCTACGACCGCAACAACTCCGGTGCCCCGGTGCGCAGCTGGGACTTCAGCTCGGCGCTCGGCGTCAGCAAGGAGATCGACATCGAGGCCGCCGCACGGGTCGGCGACACGGTCTACTGGACGGGCTCGCTGGGCAACAACAAGGACGGCAAGGTCAAGCCCGACCGGCACACCCTGTTCACCACCAGGGTGACCGGCTCCGGCGCCGACACCCAGCTGTCCCTGACCGGCTCCTACCAGGGGCTGCGCGACGACCTGATCGCCTGGGACAGCGCCCACGGCGACCGCTACGGCTTCGCGGCCGGCGCCGCCGAGGGCCAGGCGCCCAAGCAGGTCGACGGGTTCAACGTCGAGGGCCTGGAGTTCGCCCCGGGCAGCTCCACCACCGCGTACGTCGGCTTCCGCGCCCCGCTCACCCCGGCAGTCACCGGCGGCCGGGCCCTGCTCGTGCCGGTCACCAACTTCTCGTCCCTGTTCGACGGTTCGGGCACCCACGCGACCATCGGCGAGCCGATCGAGCTGGACCTCGGCGGGCTGTCCGTCCGCGACCTGCGCCGCAACGCCCTCGGCCAGTACGTGATCGTGGCGGGCTCCTGGGCGGCCGAGGACAACTCCGCCCCGTACGCGCTCTACCGCTGGGACGGCCGGCCGGGCTCCAAGCCGGTCAAGCTGCTCGACCTGCCCACCAGCGACGCCGGCGCCTGGGAGGCCGCCCCGGACCTGCCGGACCTCGACGCCCCGGGCGCTCGCGTCCAGCTGATCACCGACAACGGCTCCGCCGACCTCTACGGCGACGGCACGGACGCCAAGGACCTCACCCACCCGGAGTGGAAGAAGTCCCGCAGCACCTGGTTCACCCTGGGCTGACCCGGGGCCCGCAGGCCGTCAGGCCTGCACCCCCGACCCCGCAGACCGGCCCCTCGGCCCCGCCAGGCCGAGGGGCCCTTCCGGCTCCGCTCACAGCTCGACCAGCACCTTCCCCCGGCTCGCCGAGCGGTCGACGTACAGGCTGCGGTAGGCGGCCGGGATGCTGTCGAAGCCCCGGTGGACGGTCTGCTGGTAGCGCAGTTCCCCGCTGCGGACCAGGGCGCCGAGGTCCCGGCGCAGCGCGGCCCAGTTCTCCTCGGTGAACCACTCCAGCGCGAAGATGCCGCGGATCACGGTGCGCGGGAACATGATCATCGGCAGCAGCCGGGGGCCCGCCCAGGCCCCGCCGACCTGGCTGCCCCACTGCCAGCAGACCGCGACCCGGCTGTCCACCGAGAGCATCCCGAAGACGGTGTCGGTGAGCGTGCCGCCGAGGCTGTCGAAGTAGCGGTCGATGCCGTCCGGGGCGAGCTGGGCGAGTTCCTTGGCCAGCCGCTCCGGGTCGTCCCCGTCGCGGTACTCCAGCACCGCGTCGAAGCCCAGCTCCCGTAGCCGGGCGGCCTTCGCCGGGGTCGCGGTGGTGCCGATCACCCGGGCGCCGCGGTGCCGGGCGAGCTGGCCGACCACCGAGCCGACCGCGCCGCTGGCCCCGCTGACCAGCACCGTCAGCCCGGGGCGCACGTCCAGGAACTTCTCCACCGTCCCCCAGGCGGCCATCCCGGGGCCGCCGAGCAGGCCGAGCGCGGTGGTGACCGGCAGCTGCTCGTCGTAGTCGGCGCGGTCCAGCCGCCGGAAGGCCGGGAAGACCATCGGGAAGGTGCCGGTCTGCCAGAGCCAGGACGCGCCGTTGCCGATCACGTGGCTGCGCCAGCCGCCGAAGCCCTGCACCAGGTCCCCGACGGCGAACCGCGCGGCGGGTCCGGCCCGCACCACCTCCATGATCGAGTCGGCGCCCATGTGGTCGCCGACCGGGGTGTCCAGCGCGATGCCCTGGAGGTACGGGTCGACCGACACCCAGCGCGTGCGCAGCAGCATCTCGTCCTCGGCGAGCCGGACGTCCACCTCCTCGACGACCTTCTCGTACATCCGGTCGACGTCCGGCACCCCGTCCACGTGCGCGCGGACGACCCACTTCTCGATCCGCACCTTCCCGGCGGTCAGCACGGACGCCGCGGTCCTCACGGATTCGTTCACGGACTGGCTCACGAGGTGACTCCAAACTGCCGGTCGTCGGGGCCGACCGGGTCGGTGATCAGGGTGGGCGGCGGAGCGTGGTCGTCCACCTCCGCGGTGAACGGCCGGCCGTCGTCGCGGCAGATGAACTGGACGACGTGCCGACCGGCGGCGGCCGCGCGGATCAGCCCGCCGGTGGTCGCCCAGACGCCGGAGAGGTAGAAGTTGGCCAGGCCGGGCAGCCCGGGGCCGTTGCGCTTGATCTCCTCCTCCAGGGTCTCCCCGCCCTCCACGAAGGGCTGCCAGCCGAGCACCGTGCCGTCGTAGTTGCCGGTGTAGCGGACCTGGGTGAGCGGGGTGGAGACGTCCTTGACGGCCACCGCCTCCCGCAGCCCGGGGTGGTGGCCGTCCAGGAACTCGATGACGGCGTCCCGCACCCGGCGCTTCTCCCGCTGGTACTCCCGGCCCCGGCCGACCGGCAGGGTGTGCAGCTCCTCGCCGCGCCGCTGCCGGACGGCCTGCTCGGGGCCGGTGCTCAGGGCCCGCCAGGGCGCGATGTCGCAGAAGTAGCTGGCGTAGACGACGGTGGTCCCGGCGGGCGACAGCTCGGGGTAGTGCCGGCTGCGGAACTGGATGTTGATGCTGGGGTGCCGGATGCCGGTGAGCCGCGCCGCGAACTCCTCCTCCAGCAGGTAGGTGCTGCACGGGTCGCCCGCCGGGAACGGCGTGCGCAGGCCGAGGAAGACGGTGAGGTAGCCGGGGAAGACCATGCCCGGCTCGGTCAGCGTCTTCGTGTACAGCCGGCGGTAGGTGTCGTTCAGGTAGCGGCCCTTGAGCAGGTCGAGCATGGTGGTGCGGCCGTCGCAGGCGGCCACCACGACGTCCGCCCGCACCTCCCGCCCGTCGCTCAGCCGCACCCCGACGGCGGTGTCCCGCTCGACCAGGATCTCGGTGACCTTGGCGTTGTACGTGATCTCCCCGCCGAGCCGCCGGTAGCGCTGCTCGACCGAGCGCGCCAGCCCCAGCGAGCCGCCCTCCGGCACCCCGGCGGACTGCCCGGCGTGCGAGGCGAGTTGGAAGTACGTCGGCAGCACCGGGAAGTTGGGGTGCTTCTCGTACAGCACGAAGTTGAACGCCTCGCGCAGCAGCGGGCTGCGGAACCGCGCCGAGTAGTCGCTCATCAGCACCGAGATGGAGCGCCGGATCACGTTGACGTACGGCAGGAAGGAGGCGAGCATCCGCCAGCGCTCCCACCGGCCCATCAGCCCGACCGGCTTGAGGAAGGGGTAACGGGTCAGCGCCAGGCGGAACTTGCGCAGGCCCGCGCAGAACTGCCGGATCTGCCGGGCGTCCTCGGGCGCGAGGTCCAGCAGGTGGGCTTCCAGCCGGTCCGGGTCGGAGTAGAAGCGCACCGCCCGGCCGTCCCGGGTGCGCACCACGTTGAACACGTCGAAGTTGCGCATCCGCTTGCCCTGGAGGGCGCCGAGTTCGAGCCAGATCCGGTGCATCTCGTTGCCCGGACCGCTGCCCAGCAGCCAGCTGACGCAGCAGTCGAAGGTGAACTCGCCGCGGTCCCAGGCGGTGCAGCAGCCGCCGGGCAGTTCGTGCATCTCCAGGACCTGGCTGCGGTAGCCGTTCATCTGCGCGTAGCAGCCGGTGGACAGGCCGCCGAGGCCGCCGCCGATGATGACCACGCTCTGCCTGCCGCTCATTCGCCCGCTCCCCGGTCCGGTGCTCCGACGGTGGCCCGGTCGAGTTGCGGCAGCCGGCCCCACTTGCCCGGGTGCCAGGGTTCGCGGTCCTCGCTGGGCCAGGCCCGGAACGGTCGGCCGAGTTCCTGGCAGAGGTACTGGGCGGCGTACCGGCCGCTGGTGGCGGCCCGGATCAGTCCGCCCAGCGAGGCCCACTGGCCGGCCATGGAGAAGCCGGCGAGGCCGGGCAGTCGCATCCGGTCCCGGTTGACCAGGCGGTTGGCGGTGTCCTCGGCCTCGGAGAAGGCCTGCCAGGCGAGGATGCTGCCGCGGGTGTTGCCGGTGAACCGCTCGGTGGTCACCGGCGAGGCGACGTCGACCAGTTCGATCCGGGCGCCGATCCCGGGGTGGAGGCGGTCCAGGAACTCCCGGACGAACGCGGCGACTTCCTGCTTGCGTGCCCGGTAGGCGCGGCGGTCGCGGTTGCGCAGCTCCTTCCAGGACAGGTAGTCGCTGAAGTAGGTGCAGTGCAGGACGGACTTGCCGGGCGGGGCGAAGCCCTCCGCGTAGTTCGAGCGCAGCTGCACCACCAGGCTCTGCTGGAGCGAGCCGGGCAGCCGGGCGGCGTCGGCCGGGCCCAACAGGTAGGTGGTGCAGTGCAGTTCGCCCGCCGGCAGCGGCCCGTCCAGCCCGACGAAGGCGGAGACCACCGCCGGGTAGAGGTTGCCGGGCTTCTCCAGCAGCTCGCCGTACAGCCGGTCGGTGACGGGGCTGGAGTAGCGGCCGCGCAGCAGCCGGTCCAGCACCGTCGGCCCGTCGCAGGCGGCCACCACGTGGTCGGCGAAGTACCGGGTGCCGTCGCGCAGTTCGACGCCGACGGCGCGGTCGTCCTCGATCAGGATCCGGTCCACCCGGCAGCGGTAGTCGATCACTCCGCCGAGCCGGGTGTACCGCTGCTCCACCGAGCGGGCCAGCCCGAGCGAACCGCCCTGCGGGAAGCCCGCGTTGCCGGTGTGGGCGGCCGCCAGGGTGTAGAGGTAGGGCAGCAGCGGGAAGCCGGCCGGCTCCTGGAGGAACATGGTGGGGAAGGCCCGGCGCAGCAAGGGGTCCTGGAAGCGTTCGGCGAAGCGGCTCATCGGGGTGGCCGCGGTGCGCCAGAACAGCCGGAAGGCGGGCAGCACGGTGCGCAGGGTGCGCAGCCGTTCGGCGGTGCTGCGCAGCGGCGGCGGGGTGAGGTCCCAGGGCAGGTCGAGGGCGACGAAGCGGCGCAGGTCGCGGCAGAAGGCGCGGATCGGCGCGGCGTCGCCGGGGGCGAGGGCCAGCAGGTGGGCCTCCAGCCGGTCCGGGTCGGTGTGGAAGGTGACGGCCCGGCCGTGTTCGTCGACGACCCGGTTGAAGGTGTCGAAGTGGGTCACCGACTTGCCGTCCAGGGCGCCGAGTTCGCTCCAGACCTGGTGGGCGCCGGTGCCCTCGGCGGTGCCGATCAGCCAGTCGATGCAGTAGTCGAAGAGGTAGCCCTGCCGGGACCACGCGGTGCAGCAGCCGCCGGGCAGCACGTGCTTCTCCAGGATCCGGGTCTCCAGCCCGCTCATCTGCGCGTAGCAGCCGGTGGCGAGGCCGGCCAGGCCGGCCCCGATCACGATCACCCGGGGCGGGCCTGCGGCGGTCCGCCCCCGGCGGGGCCAGTGCGGCCCGCGGTCAGCGGCGGCCATCGGCGGTGCCTCCCGCCAGGACGGTGGCGGCCAGTTCGGCGTTGCGGGCGGCGAACTCGCCGTCCAGCATCTCGGCGTGGCTGCCGTGCCCGGCGTGCACGGCGGTTCCGGTGGTGGAGGCGCCGTGCCAGGAGCCGGGTTCGCCGCCGGTGTGGACGGCGAGCCGGTCGCGCTCGCAGACCACGTCCAGCCGGGCCCGGACGGTGCCGGTGTTGGGGGTCCTGCTGCAGAACTCCAGGTAGTCCCTGGCCTGGTGCAGGGTCTCCTGGGCGACGATCCGGGAGCCGGTGTGGCGGTGCAGGTGGTCCTGGAGCTCCCGCTCGAACACGGCCACGTGCTCCTCCCCCAGGTCGAAGGCGTCCAGGACCCGGTAGGCGTCCACCAGCAGTACCGATTCGACCGCGCGCCCGCGCCGCTCCAGCTCCTTGGCCACCTCGAAGGCGAGATTGCCGCCGAGCGAGTAGCCGAGCAGCCGGTACGGTCCGGCCGGGTGCAGTTCCTCGACGAGGTCGGCGTAGCGCTCGGTCTTGTCGTCGCCGGTCAGGTAGTTGAAGGCGGCGATCCGGTGGCCGGGCAGGGCGGCGGCGAGCTGCCGGTAGACCAGTCCGTGGCCGCCCGCGGGCGGGAAGCAGAAGACCGTACGGCCCTCGGGCGCTTCGGTGTTGAACCACAGGTGGGGCTGCCCGCCGGCCACCTCGCCGGTGATGATCTGCTCGACGGTGCGGGCCATGCCGTGCAGGGTGGTGACCTTGAACAGCAGGCCGACCGGGATGCTGATGTTGAACTCGGTCCGGAGGTGGTGGATCAGCTCGATCAGTCGGATGGAGCTGCCGCCGAGCTCGAAGAAGTCGTGCTGGAGGCCGACTTCGGGCACCCCGAGCAGCTGCTGCCAGTGGGCGGCGACCCGCTGCTCGTAGAGGGTGACGGGCGGTTCGTGGCGCGCGCCGCCGGTGTCGGCGGCGGGCTCGGGCAGGGCGGCGAGGTCGACCTTGCCGTTCGGGGTGAGCGGCAGGGCGGGCAGTGCGGTGAGGTAGGAGGGGATCATCACGGTGGGCAGGTGCTCGGCGAGGTGGCGGCGCAGTTCGCGGCGGTCCAGCGTGACGCCCTCGGCGGGCACCAGGTAGGCGGCCAGGGCGGGTTCGCCCGCGCCGTCCCGGCGGACCGTCACGCAGGCCTCGGCGACCTCGGGCCGGGCGGTGAGGTGGGCCTCGATCTCGCCCGGCTCGATCCGGTGGCCGCGCACCTTGACCTGGTTGTCGATCCGGCCGAGCAGGTGGGCGGTGCCGGCGGTGTCCCAGCGGCCGAGGTCGCCGGTGCGGTAGAGCCGCCGGGGCGTGCCGTCCAGGTCCATGACCCGGAACCGCTGCTCGGTCTGGGCCGGGTCGTTCGGGTAGCCGGCCGCGACGCCCGCGCCGCCGATCCACAGTTCGCCGGGCACCCCGGCCGGGACGGGCTCGCCGTAGCGGTCCAGGACGTACAGCGCGCTGTTCGGGAAGGGCCGCCCGATCGGGACCATCCGGCCGGGTTCCAGTTCCTCGGCGTCACCCTCGTAGTAGCTGCTGTCCACGGTGGCCTCGGTCAGGCCGTAGGAGTTGACCAGCCGGGTGGCCGGGCCGCACAGGGCGCGCAGCCGGTGGTGTTCGGCGGCCTTCCAGGAGTCGGAGCCGACCACCAGCAGCCGCAGGAAGTCCAGCCGCAGGCCGTCGCGTTCGCAGTGCGCCAGCAGGGCGCGGGCCACGGCGGGGACGAACTCGCCGCAGTCCACGGCCTCTTCGCGCATCACCCGGTACAGCCGGGCGGTGTCGAAGAGCAGCTCGCGGTCGACCAGGACGAGCGTGCCGCCGGTGCCGAGGGCCCGGGCGAGGTCGCCGGTGAACACGTCGAAGGCGGTGCCGGCCATCTGGAGGTGCACCCGGGCCTCGGTGTCCAGGCGGTACTCGGCCCGCCAGCCCGCCGTGGCGGCGGCCAGCTGGCGGTGCTGGACCAGGACGCCCTTGGGCCGCCCGGTGGAGCCGGAGGTGTGGATCAGGTACGCGGGCCGGTCCGGGTCGGCGGCGGGCAGCGGCCCGGCGGCGGCCGCGGGCCGGTCCAGGTCGGCCGGGGTGACCGGCCGGGCGGGCAGGTCGGCCGCCTCCCGGTGCCGTTCGTCGACCACGACCAGGGTCGCGCAGGCGTCGGCCAGCTGGTGCGCCAGCCGGTCGGCCGGGTGCCCGGGGTCGAGCGGCAGGTAGGCGGCGCCGGCCCGCCAGACCGCCAGCAGGGTGGTGACCAGCTCGGGTGACTTGTCCAGGCAGACCGCGACCACCGAGCCCTCACCGGCGCCGAGTTCGCGCAGCCGGGCGGCGGCGCGCTGGGAGCGCCGGTCCAGTTCTCCGTAGCTCAGCCGCCGGACGCCGTCCCGGCCGGGGACGACCACCGCTACGGCCTCCGGGTGCTCGGCGGCGGCCTTGGCGATCAGCTCGGGCAGCGGCACGTCGTGGTCGATCCGCCGTCCGGCGCCGCTGAACTCCTCCAGCACGAGCCGCCGTTCGGCCTCGTCCAGGATCCGCAGCCGGCCGACCGGCTCGCCCGCCGGGGCCCGGGTCATGGCGTCCAGCAGATTGCGGTAGTGGGCGGCGAGGCGCTGGACGGTGCCGGGTTCGAAGAGGTCGGAGTTGTACTTGAACACGCAGTGGAAGCAGTTGTCCGCGCGGTCCTCGTAGGCGGACAGGGTGAGGTCGAACTGCCCCTCCTCCTCGGGAAGTTCGATGTACTCCAGGCGGTAGCCGAAGCGCTCCACGGCGACCTTGTGGGTGAGCAGGATGAACATCGCCTGGAACACCGCGGAGCGGCTCGGGTCGTGCTGGAGGCCGAGCCGCTCGACCAGCAGCGGGAAGGGGTACTCCTGGTTGTCCAGCCCGCCGAGGACGCTCTCCCGCACCCGGGCCAGCAGTTCGGTGACGGTCGGCTCCCCGGCCAGGCTCACGTGCAGCGGCAGTGGGTTGACGAAGTAGCCGTAGACGGAGGCGAACTCCTCCTGGGTGCGGCCGGTGACGGGACTGCCGACCACGATGTCCGGCTGGCCGGACCACCGGTGCAGCAGCAGGTAGTAGGCGCCGAGCAGCACCATGAACGGGGTGGCGCCGTTCGCCCGGGCCAGCTCGTGCACCCGGGCGGTCAGTTCCTCGTCGATCCGGAAGAACTCGGAGGCCCCGTTGTGGGTCTGCACGGCCGGGCGGGGCTTGTCGGTGGGCAGGGCCAGCACCGGCATCCCGGCGGGCAGGTGGCCGCGCCAGTAGTCGAGCATCCGCTGCGCCTGCGGCCCGGCCAGGAAGCGGTTCTGGTGGTTGAGGAAGTCCAGGTAGCGGGCGGCCACCGGGGGCAGTTCGGGGGTGCGGCCGCGGCGCAGCGCCTGGTAGACCTCGAACAGCTCCTCGATGAAGGTGAAGGTGGAGATCGCGTCCGAGACGATGTGGTGCACGGCCTTCATCAGCACCCAGCGGTCCGGGCCGCGCCGGAACAGCCGCAGCCGCACCAGCGGGTCCTCGGCCAGGTCGTACGGCCGGCGGTACTCGCGGACGATCAGCGCGTGGATCTCCTTCCAGGGGCGGCCCTCGACGTCGAACAGCGCGGTGTCGGCGACGGCTTCGGCGCGGATCCGCTGGACGGGGCGGCCCTGCTCGGCGGTGAAGGCCGCGCGCAGTCCGGGGTGCCGGGCGACCAGGTGGGCGAAGGCGGTGAACATCAGCTCCGGGTCGAGTTCGGCGCGCACCTCGACCGCGCCGCCGATGTTGTACGCGAAGCCGTCCGGGTGGAGCTGGCGCAGGAACCACAGGGCCTGCTGGTTGTGGGTGAGCGGGTAGCGGGCCTCGTCGGTGTGGAGTTCGACCTCGGCCTGCTGCGGGCCGCCCTCGGCGGCGAGCAGCGAGTCCAGGCCGGCGGTGAGCAGCTCGACCAGGTCGGCCACGCTGCCGTTGCTGAGCAGCGCCACCACCGGGAGGGCGACGCCGAGTTCGCCGTGCACCCGGGCCCGCAGCTCCATGGCGAGCAGCGAGTCCAGGCCGTGGGCGCCGAGTCTGGTGTCCGGGGTGATCCGCTCGACGGCGGTGCGCAGCACGGCGGCGGCGGCCGCGCCGAACCGTTCGGCGACCAGCTGTCGGCGGGCCTGCGGGTCGGCGGCGCGGTAGCCGTCCAGGAAGCCGCCGGTCTCGGCCGGGGCCTGTGCGGCGGCGCCGGCCGCGAGCTCGGCGACCAGCGGCGGCGGGGCGGGGTACCAGGCGAGGAAGGTGGGCCAGTCGACGACGGTGGCGACCAGCAGCTGGGCACGGTCCTGCCCGAGGACGCGTTCCAGGACGGCGGTGCCGGCCTCGGGGGGCAGCGAGCTCATGCCGCGGGCGTCGCGGTAGTGGGCGACCAGGCCGAGTTCCTCGATCATGCCGGTGGCCCAGGGGCCCCAGTCCAGGCTGAGCGCGGGCCGGCCCTGGGCCCGGCGGTGGTGGGCGAGGGCGTCCAGGAAGGCGTTGCCGGCCGCGTAGTTGGTCTGTCCGGCGGTGGTGAGCAGCGAGGCGACGGAGGCGAACAGCACGAAGTGGTCGAGCGGTTCGTCGGCGAGCAGCCGGTGCAGCAGGTGGGCGCCGGCCACCTTGGGGGCGTACCCGGCGTCGAAGGCGGGCCGGTCCATCTGCGCCAGCAGGGTGTCCCTGACCTGTCCGGCGAGGTGGAACACCCCGCGGATGGGCGGGAGTTGGCGGCGGCGGTGGTCGGCGAGCCAGGCCGCGAGGGCCGGTCCGTCGGTGACGTCCACGGTGGCGAGCAGCGGTTCGGCGCCGAGCGCCTCCAGTTCGCGCAGGAAGGCGATCCGCTCCCCGGCGGGTGTCGCGGGGTCGACGGCGTGCCAGTCGGCGCGCGGCGGCAGGGCGGTGCGGCCGACCAGGACCAGCCGCCGGGCGCCGCGCCGCACCAGGGTGCGGCAGAGCAGCCGGCCGAGCGCGCCGAGCCCGCCGGTGACCAGGTAGCAGCCGTCCGGGCGCAGCACCGGCGGCAGCGGCCGGGTGAGGCCCTCGGCGGGGCGCAGCCGACTGGTGAGCCGGCGGCCGGCCCGCAGGGCGAGTTCCTGTTCGGCGTCGGCGGGGCGGTCGCCCGGGTGGTCGCCCGCGTGGTCGCCCGGGCGGGCGGCGGCCGGGTCGGCGAGTTCGGCGAGCAGGGCCGCGGCCTGGTCGGCGGCCGGCCGGGCCGGGTCCAGGTCGATCAGGCTGCCGCGCTGGGCGACGAGTTCCTGTTGCCAGAGCACCCGGCCGATGCCCCAGGCGGGGGCGCCGAGCGGTTCGACCCGGTCCTGCGGGCCGGTGGCCTGGGTGCCGCGGGTGACGATGTGCAGCCGGCCGTCGGGGCGGGCGGCGGCCAGCGCCCGGGCGAGGGTGATCAGCGAGTAGGCGCCGTGGGTGGCGAGCCGGTCGAGCTGCCCGGGGTCGCCGGGGTCGAGGGCGTCCAGGGCGGGCAGGTCGAGGTTCCACAGGTGGACGACGGTCCGGTGGGCCGGGTCCAGCTCGGCGAACAGCCGCTGGAGGTCCTTGGCGGAGTCGGGCCGTACGGTCGTCCCGCCGTCCCCGGTGGCGTACGAGGGGCCGGGCCGGACGAGGTGGCAGCGGGCGCCGCGCCCGGCGGCCAGGGCGGCCAGCCGTTCGGCGAGGCCGCCGGCGTCGGCGAACAGCAGCAGGTCGCCGGTGGGGGCGTCGTGCGGCGCGGCCGGGGCGTCCTGCCAGGCGAGTTCGGTGAGCCAGCCGTCGATGGTGGCCAGGCCGACCGAGGCGGCCGCCCGGGCGACGTCGGCGACCTTGAAGCCGGTGATCCGCCCGAGCGGGGTGCCGTCCTCGGCGTACAGGGCGAGGTCGCCGACGAGTTCCTCGGTGCTCTCCCGGATGACGGTGGCGTGCGCCCAGATCGGGCGGTCGCCGATGGCGTCGAGCCGGACCTCCTCGATCGAGACGGGCAGCCGGACGCTGCCGTCCCCGGGAGCGTGCAGCCGGGTGGTGAGCAGGGTCTGGAAGCAGGCGTCGAGCAGCACCGGGTGGAGGTGGTGGTCGGCGGCGCCGGGGCCGAGCCGCTCGGTGGGGCGGATCCGGGCGAGCGCCTCGCCGGGCCCGGCCCAGACCTCGGCGACGGCGCGGAAGGCCGGCCCGTAGTCGTAGCCGCGCTCGGCCAGCCGCCGGTAGCAGTCCGGGCCGTCGAGGTGCTGCCCGCGTTCGCGCAGCGCGTCGAGGTCGGCGGCGGGGCCGTAGGAGCGGCGCTGGCCGGTGCGGACCCGGCCGCCGGCGTGCACGGTGGGTTCGCCGCCGGCCGGGGTGGCGGCGATTGTGAAGCGGGCCTCCTCGGGGGCGTAGCCGAGCTGGACGGGCACGGGTTCGGTGTCGGAGAGGAACAGCGCCCGGTGCAGTTCGACCTCGGCCAGCACGACCTGGCTGCCGCCGGTCAGCGCGCGGACGGCCTGGGCGGCCATCTCCAGGTACCCGGCGGCGGGGAAGACCGCCCGGCCCTCGATCCGGTGGTCGTCCAGGTAGGGCAGCCGCTCGGGGTCGAGCGCGGTGGTCCAGGTGGGCTGGGCGGCGGCGGTGCGGCGGCCGAGCAGCGGGTGGTCGAGCTGCCCGAGCCGGACCTGCTCGACCGGCTTCGGCTCGGTCCAGTGGCGCTCGCGCCGCCACGGGTAGCCGGGCAGCGGCACCGGGCGCCCGGCCGGGTGCAGCGCGTGCCAGTCCAACTCGACGCCGAGGGTGTGGAGTTCGGCCAGGGTCCGGGCGACGCGCTCGGGTTCGTCCTGCTGCCGGCGGATCGACGGCAGGGTGTGCGCCTGCTCGGCGCACTCGCGGATCGCGTGGCCGAGCACGGGGTGCGGGCCGATCTCCAGGAAGAGCCGGTGCCCGTCCTCGGCCATCCGCTCGACGGCGGCCCGGAAGCGCACCGGGTGGCGGACGTTGTGCCACCAGTACCCGGCGTCCAGCTCGGGCCCCAGGGCGAGCCCCTCGCGGGCGGTGAGGTGGAGCGGCAGCCGGGCCCGCTGCGGCCTGATCCCGGCCAGGGCGGCGGTGAGTTCGGCCCGGATCGGGTCCATCCGCACGCTGTGGTAGGGCACTTCGACGTCCAGGAGGCGGGCGAAGACGCCCTGCCCTTCGAGCGCGGCGGCGAGTTCGCGCAGCGCCTCGGTGTCCCCGGCGAGGGTCACCGCGGAGGGGCTGTTGACGGCGCCGAGCGAGACCCGGTCGCGGTACGGGCGGATCCGGCGCTCCGCCTCGGCCTCCGGCAGGCCGACGGCGAGCATCGAGCCCGTCCCGGCCAGCCGCTGCTGGAGCGAGCTGCGGGCGAGCACCACCCGGACGGCGTCGGCCAGGTCGTAGACCCCGGCCTCGTGGAAGGCGGCGACCTCCCCGGTGCTGTGGCCCACCACCGCGTCGGGGTGCACGCCGTGGCTGCGCCAGAGCGCCGAGAGCCCCAGCTGGACGGCGAAGTTGGCGGGCTGGGCGAGCCAGGTCGCGGCCATCCGGGAGTCGGCCTCGTCCCGGCCGAGTTCGTCCAGCAGGGACCAGCCGGCCTGGGCGCGGATCTCGGCGTCCACGGCCCGGACGGCCTCCCGGTAGACCGGCTCGCTCTCGTACAGGCCCCGGCCCATCCCCCACCACTGCGGGCCCATGCCGGTGAACACCCAGGCCAGTCGGCGCTGTTGACGCTCCCGGGCCAGGCCCCGGACGACCCGGGGGTGGTCCTCGCCGCGTTCGTGGGCGGCCAGCGCCTCGGCCAGGTCGGCGGGCCCGGTGTGCACCACGGCGAGCCGCTCGGGCAGGTGCTCGCGGCGGTGCGCCAGGGTGTGGCCGAGGTCCGCCGGGCAGGTCCCGGCGGCGATCTCCTGCCGTACGGCGGCGGCGAGTTCGGGCAGTCCGGCGGCGTCCCGGGTGCTCAGCGGCAGCACCGTGACGGCCGGTCGCCGGGCAGGGGCGACCGGGGCGGGCGGCGGCGGTTCCTCCAGCAGGACGTGGGCGTTGGTGCCGCCGAAGCCGAAGGAGTTGACGCCGGCCCGGGCCGGCCCCTGGTGCTCGGGCCAGTCGACCGGGGCGGTCGGGATGTCGAAGGGCAGCGCGGCCAGGTCGATGGCCGGGTTGGGCCGCTCCAGGTTGAGGTGCGGCGGGATCCGGCGGTGCCGCAGGGCGAGCGCGGTCTTGATCAGTCCGGCGACCCCGGCGGCGGCCTCGGTGTGCCCGATGTTGGTCTTCACCGAGCCGACGTAGCAGCGCTCCCCCTCGCGGCGCCCGATGCCGAGCACCCGGCCGAGCGCGGCCGCCTCGATCGGGTCGCCGACCGGGGTGGAGGTGCCGTGCGCCTCGACGTACTGGAGGCTGCCGGGCAGCACCCCGGCTCCGGCGCAGACCCGTTCGATCAGGGCGGCCTGGGCGTCCGCGCTGGGGACGGTGATGCCGTTGGTGCGGCCGTCCTGGTTGACGCCGCTGCCGAGGATCACGGCGTGCACCGGGTCGCCGTCGCGCAGCGCGTCGGAGAGCCGCTTGAGCACCACCACACCGACCCCCTCGGCCCGCACGTAGCCGTCGGCGGCGGCGTCGAAGGCGCGCGAGCGGCCGTCGGCGGAGAGGAAGCCGCCCTTGGTCTCGGCGATCGTGTACTGCGGCGCCATGTGCAGCAGGGCGCCGCCGGCCAGGGCGAGTTCGGTCTCGCCGCGGAGCAGGCTCTGGCAGGCCAGGTGGACCGCGACCAGGGAGGAGCTGCACGCGGTGTCGATCGAGACGCTGGGGCCGCGGAAGTCGAAGCAGTGCGAGATCCGGTTGGACACCATCGTCATCATGGTGCCGGTGGCGGTGTGCGCGGCGATGGTGGTGAAGTCCAGGTCGGCGAACTGGAGGATCTTCCAGTCCAGCGTGAAGGCGCCCATGTAGACGCCGACGTCCCGCCCGGCCAGCGCGCCGGGGCGCAGCCCGCCGTCCTCCAGCGCCTCCCAGCTCACCTCCAGGAGCTTGCGCTGCTGCGGGTCCATGTGGGCGGCCTCGCGGGGGCTGATCCCGAAGAAGGCCGGGTCGAAGGTGTCGAAGCCGTCGATGTAGCCGCCCCGGCCGCCGATCAGCCGCCCCGGCTTGGCACGGTCACGGCTGCCCAGGGTGCCGGTGTCGTACCGGTCGGCGGGGGTGTCGGTGAGACAGTCCCGGCCCTCGATCAGGTTGCGCCAGTAGGTCCGGTGGTCGTTGGCGTGTCCCGGCAGGCGGCAGCCGATGCCGGTGATCGCGATCCGTTCGCAGGGCACGGCGAAGGGCGAGGTGGTCATGGTCCAATCCGAGGGTGGTGGCGGGGACGGCACGGGGCACGGGCGGGGCGGCTGCCCGGGGACCGGTCGGAACGGGGGCGGGTCGGAACGGGGCGGGAACGGGGGCGGGTGGGAACGGGGCGGGAGGTCGACGAGCGGTGACGCGGGGGGCCGTTGGGGTCAGGCGGACTGCTCGGTGGTCTTCATCCGGCGCCAGGGGTGCAGCAGGGTGGCGCCGAGCTCTCCGGTGGTCGGGAACGCGGCCGGGTCGGTGAGGCCGACCGCTTCCGGGATCCGCCCGGGCCGCCAGGTGAAGCTCCCGAACACGTGGTCCCACAGCGACAGGTCGGAGGCGTAGTGGCCGGCTTCGGCGAGGTCGGTGCTGTGGTGCAGGCGGTGGAGTTCCGGGCCGGCCAGGACGTGGCCGAGCCAGCCGATCCGGACGTCGATGTTGGCGTGAACGAAATACCCCTGCGCCATCACGAATATTCCGACCACGAACACCGAATCCGCCGAGAATCCGATCATCGCCAGCAGGAGTTGGACCACGGACTGGGCGAACAGCACGTCCAGGAAATGGTTGACGCCGTTGTTGGCGACGTTCACCTTGTCCGGCACGTGGTGCACGCCGTGCAGTCGCCAGAGCCAGCGGTTGCGGTGCGACCAGCGGTGCACCAGGTAGTCCCCGAGCGAGCCGATCAGCAGGGCGAGCGGGATCTCCAGCGCGAACGGCAGCGCCGGACGGGCCGGACCGAGCGCCACCACCAAGGTGGTCACCAGCCCCTGGGCCAGCCCGCCGCCCACCATGCTCAGCACGAAGTACACGCCGTACCAACGCAGTTCACGCCCGCTCGGGTGCCAGTCGGTCCGGTACGGGATCACCCGCTCCAGCACCGCCAGGTAGCAGATGACGGCGATCAGCACGAGCGGGGAGACCTGGTCGGGCGCCCAGTGGAAGCACAGTGTCGCGACGGCAGTGCACAGCACCCCCAGGAGCAGCAGCGGATGGGCGAGCCGGCGTGCGATGGCTGACAGCACGCTCCCCCTAGTTCTTCGCGGACTAACGAATGGAAACGTCAGAGACTCTAGCGGGAGGCGCAGGCGGGGTCAGTCATTCGACGTGTTAACGCCATGAATAACCCGATCGGAGGAAGATCCGCACACGAAGTTGACAAATCGGCGGCGTGAAGAGGGCGCATTCGAGGGTGGGTCGGGTCAGGCCGGAGCGCGGCGCGCGCGATTCCCGTACGGTCCGGCGCCCACGCCCCCTCCGACGCCCACCGCACGTCGGGGGCCGACGGGCCGGGGGCCGGGGTCCGGCGGGAGCGGGCGATCAGGGGCCGACAGGAGCGTCCGAGAGCGGGCCGGCGGGGGCTCAGGAGCCGGCCAGCTCCGCCAACCGGTCGGCGGTCCGCGGCCCGTACCGCGCGAGGCGCTCACGCAGGCCGCGCAACTCGTGGCCGACCAGCGCGGGCAGCGCGGCCACCGGCACCGACTCCAGGGCGGGCGCCAGCAGGTCCACGGCCGTGCGCGGATCGTGCGCGCAGGCGTGGCAGTCGGCCGCCCGAACGGTGAACAGCAGCCGACTGGACGGCAGCTGGGTCGGCCCGAGCAGGCCGAGCGCGGTCTCGGTGGCCGCCAGCGCCCGCCGGGCCAGCCGGGGATCGTCCACCGCGGCGGCGAGGTCGCGCAGCGCGGCGGCCGCGGCGGACTCCACCCGCAGCCGCATCGAGGCGATGGACAGCCACGGCACGTCCGCCTCGTCCCGGGCGTCGATGTGCTCCAGGTGCGCCCGGGCCAGCGCGATGTCGCGGACGGTGCCGCGCACGTCCCCGGTCAGGGCCCGGGCCCGGGCCCGGCTGATCCGGCCCATCGCCCCGGCCCAGGGCCGCCCGGGCGCGACCCGGTCGATCTCCCGGGCGTAGCCGAGCGCGGCCACCGGGTCGCCGTCCAGCCGGGCCAGGATGCTGAGGTCGCTGAGCGTGCCGACCTGGGTGGCCCGGTCCCCGGCCAGCCCGGCCCAGGTGAGCGCCCGGTCGAAGCAGGCCATGGCGGTGGCGTTGCGGCCGCCCTGCATCCGCAGGGCCCCGGCGGCGTGGGCGTGTTCGGCGGCCAGCCGGGCCAGCGG
The DNA here is from genome assembly GCF_042786665.1 of Kitasatospora sp. NPDC059146. NCBI lineage: Bacteria > Bacillati > Actinomycetota > Actinomycetes > Kitasatosporales > Streptomycetaceae > Kitasatospora > Kitasatospora sp. NPDC059146. Next base: position 19,171 of record NZ_JBHZCY010000017.1, read on the forward strand.
GCGGCGCTGGGCGGCGGGGGCGACGGCCAGCCGGGCGAGCACCACGTGCAGGGTGCGTTCGACGGCGGCGACCAGCCCGGCCAGGGCGCCGGTCTCGCCGGCCCGCAGCTGGGCGGCGAGCAGCCCGGCCAGGGCGTGCGCGGTGGCGGCGTCCAGCGGCGGCGCGGTGGCCGGGTCGGCGGCACGGAACTCCTCGCACAGGAGCGCGAGTTCCCCCGGCGGCGGGACGGCGCAGCCCTCGGCGTCGTGCAGCGGGCAGAGCAGTCCGTAGTCCGGCAGCCGGGCCGGGGCGAGCAGGACCGGTTCGACGGGAGTGGGCACGGCGGCGGACCCGGGCCCGACCGGCACCCCGTCCGGCACCCCGCCGGGTAGCGGCGGCCGGAGCAGGCCGGGGGCGAAGGGGGCCGACAGCGGCAGTCCGGCGGTCTCGGCGCGCAGGCAGGCGGCCACCAACTCCCCTCCCGCATTGAGGAGTTCGTCGATCCGCTCGGCCATCCTGGGGGCGACCCGGCGGGAGCCGTGCTCGATCTTGCTGACCGCGGTGTGGTCGTAGCCGATCCCCGCGCCGAGCTGCGCCTGGGTGAGTCCGGCCCGGCGCCGCCAGTGCCGCAGCCGGGCGCCGAACTCCCTCCAGGCGCCCGCCTGCTGGACGTCCGGTGGCGAGGCCGGGGCCGAACGGTTCCGGTGCACGGCTGTCCTCCCCCTGTACGCCCCCGACGCGGGGCCCTGGGACGAGTCCGACGAGGAGGACGGTACTCGATGGCTCCCCTCCCGTACATGAGGTGGTCTCAACCACTGAGAGGAAAGCCCAGCTTGACGCGAAACGGCAGCCGCACCTTGACGGAATTTGCCAACCCTATGCAGAGCCTGCACCAGCCATTGACCCGGGCATGACGCCATGTGAGTGTTCGGGCACCCGAGCGCGGACGGCCCGCACGGCCGTCCCCCAGAAGCGGCCCGCGGTGCGCCCACCAGCCTTTCCCGTCCGCGGTCGAGGACCCCCACTCGCGAGGAGCCTCGATGCAACGCAGAGTTTCCCCAGGACGGTTGCTCACCACGGCGACCACCCTGACCGTACTGGCCGGCCTGATCGGCGCCACCGCCGGGGCGGCCACCGCCGCGCCCACCCCCTCCCCCGCGCCGCCCAGCGCCCTGGCCGCCGCCGTGAACGCCGCCGACGCGGCCGCCGCGGCCGGCACCGACGCCCTGGCCAAGGGACCGGGCGAGACCTACGAGCGCAAGGCCGTCACCCCCTGGCTGAACGGCCTCTACTCGGTCTCGTACGAGCGCAGTTACCGCGGCCTGCCCGTGGTCGGCGGCGACGCCGTGGTGCTCGCCGACGGCAAGGGCACCGTGCGCGGCCTCCAGTCGGCCGCCACCGGGCCGGTCGGCGGCTCCATCACCCCGCAGATCAGCGCGGCGAACGCGGAGAAGACCGCGCGGACCAAGCTGCCGGTCGTCGACCAGGTCGAGTCCCGCCGCCTGGTCGTCCGGGTCAAGGACGGCGCCGGCCGGCTCGCCTGGGAGACCGTGCTCAAGGGCCGCACCGAGACCGCGCCCAGCCACCTGCACGTCTTCGTCGACGCCGCCACCGGCGAGGTCGTCGACAGCTACGACGACGTCGAGGCCGGCACCGTCAACAGCAAGTGGAACGGCCCCGGCCCGCTGACCATCAGCACCACCAACTCCGGCGGCTCGTACGCGCTGCGCGACCCGAGCCGGCCCGGCCTGTCCTGCTCCGACAACGACACCGGCCAGGTGTTCACCAAGTCCTCCGACTCCTGGGGCAACGGCAACCCGTCCAGCCGGGAGACCGGCTGCGGCGACGCCATGTGGGCGGCCCAGAAGGAATGGGACATGCTCCGCGACTGGCTCGGCCGCAACGGCCACGACGGCAACGGCGGCAGCTGGCCGATCAAGATGGGCCTCAACGACGTCAACGCCTACTGGGACGGCAGCTCCGTCTCGATCGGCCACAACCAGGCCGGCGAGTGGATAGCCGCCCAGGACGTCGTCGGCCACGAGTTCGGCCACGGCATCGACCAGTACACCCCCGGCGGCGCCAACAACGAGAACGGCCTCGGCGAGGGCACCGGCGACATCTTCGGCGCGCTCACCAAGGAGTACAACAACGAGCCCGCGCCGTACGACTACCCCGACTACCAGGTCGGCCGCGTGATCAACCTGGTCGGCCAGGGCCCGATCCGCAACCTCTACCAGCCCTCGCTGGTCAACAACGACCCGAACTGCTACTCCTCCTCGATCCCGAGCACCGAGGTGCACGCGGCCGCCGGACCGCTGAACCACTGGTTCTACCTGCTGTCCAACGGCTCCAACCCGGGCGGCGGCAAGCCCACCAGCCCGACCTGCAACAACTCCAGCGTCACCGGCATCGGCGTCAAGCAGGCCGGCCAGGTCTGGTACGGCGGCATGCTGCTCAAGACCAGCGGCATGACCTACAAGCGGTACCGCACCACCACCCTGACCGCGGCCAAGAACCTCGACCCGAGCTGCACCTTCTTCAACCGCACCAAGGCCGCCTGGGACGCCGTCAGCGTGCCCGCGCAGAGCGGTGACCCGACCTGCACGCCGTCCGGCAACAACGACTTCTCGCTCGCGCTCGGCCCGGCCGCCGGCTCCGTCCAACCCGGCTCGTCGACCACCGCGACGGTCTCCACCGCCGTCACCTCCGGCACCGCGCAGACCGTCAACCTGACGGCCACCGGCGCCCCGACCGGGGTCACCGCGACGGTCAGCCCGTCCTCCGTGCAGACCGGCGGGTCCGCGACGCTGACCCTGGCCGCCTCCTCCGGCGCCCCCGCCGGCACCTACGTAATCACCGTGACCGGCACCGCCGGCGCGGCCACCCACACCGCCCAGTACACCCTGACCGTCGGCGGCGGCGGCACGCCCGGCGGCCCCGCGCCGGACATCGACGTGGCCAAGATCCAGGCCGACCTGGCCCAGCTGAACACCATCGCCAACCAGAACGGCGGCAACCGCCGGGCGGGCAGCGCCGGCCACAGCCAGTCCCTGGCGTACATCAAGGGCAAGCTCCAGGCGGCCGGCTTCCAGGTCAGCGAGCAGACCTGCACGTCCTGCACCTACCAGTCCAACAACCTGGTCGCCGACTGGCCCGGCGGCCCGTCCGACCAGGTCACCATGCTCGGCGCCCACCTGGACAGCGTCTCGGCCGGCCCCGGCATCAACGACAACGGCTCCGGCTCCGCCGTCCTGCTGGAGAACGCCCTCGCGCTCGCCCAGCAGAACCCCACCCTCACCCGGCACGTCCGCTTCGCCTGGTGGACCGGTGAGGAGCAGGGCCTCCAGGGCTCCCAGTACTACGTCGGCCAGCTGGGCTCCACCCAGCGCTCCGCGATCAAGGCCTACTACAACTTCGACATGGTCGGCTCGCCCAACGCCGGCTACTTCATCAACAACCTCACCGCCGCGGCCTCCGCGCCGATGAAGGCCTACTGGGACTCGCTCAACCTCCAGCCCGAGGAGAACGTCGAGGGCGTGGGCCGCTCCGACGACTACTCCTTCCAGCAGGCCGGGGTCCCGACCTCCGGCTACGCGGCCGGCGCCAGCGCCGTCAAGACCTCCGCGCAGGCCGCCAAGTGGGGCGGCTCGGCCGGGCAGTCCTACGACTCCTGCTACCACCAGTCCTGCGACACCACCTCCAACGTCGACGCCACCGTGCTCAAGCGCAACGCCAACGGCGTGGCCTACACCATCTGGAAGACCTCGGTCGGCGGCACCACCCCGGCCAACGACTTCTCCGTCTCGGTGAACCCGGCCACCGCCACGGTCAAGCCCGGCGCCTCCGCCACGGCCACCGTCGCCACCGCCACCACCTCCGGCTCCGCCCAGACGGTCAACCTGACCGCCTCCGGCGCCCCGGCCGGCGTCACCGTCTCCTTCAACCCCTCCTCCGTCCAGTCCGGCGCCTCCGCCACCATGACCGTCGCCACCGCCACCAACACGGCGGCCGGCACCTACAGCATCACCGTCACCGGAACCGGCTCCGCCACCCACACCACCAGCTTCACCCTGGTCGTCGGCAGCGGAACCCCCGACCCCGGCAACGCCTGGACCCCCGGCACCACCTACCAGGCCGGCGACGTCGTCACCTACAACGGCGTCAGCTACCGCTGCATCCAGGGCCACACCGCCCAGGTCGGCTGGGAACCGCCGATCGTCCCCGCCCTCTGGCAGCAGCTGTGACCCACCCGGGCCACCCTGCCTGACACCCCCAGAACCGCTGCGCCGCGATCCGTCGAGGGGGACGGACCGCGGCGCAGCCGCGTCCGCGGGCGGGGCGGGGGCGGGCCGGGGGTTGGGGCCCGGCCTGCCGCATTGTCGGACCCGTGTGCTTCCGTGTACGGAGCAGCAACCGGCAGCCACCGGACAGAGTGGCCGCCGACAACCGGACGCACGGACACAGGGCCCAGGGCACAGGGCACAGAGCACAGGAGGCACGATGAAGGGCTGGACGGGTGTGACCTGGGACAGCTGGCGGGACGCCGAGGAGATCCGCGCGCGCCTCGCCACGGGCGCCGACCCGGAGGACTGGGGCTTCGGCCAGCGGCCCCTGCACCGGGCCGCGTCCTACGGGTCCCCCGAGGTGATCACCGAACTCGCCGCCCGGGTGGCGGACGTGGACGCGCCGCAGGACGGGACCACGGCGCTGTGGGAGGCCGTCCTCGCCGGCCGGCCGGACAACGCCCGCGCCCTGGCCGCCGCCGGGGCCGATCCCTGGCGCCCCCAGCTCGGCGGCTGGTCGCCCGGTCGGCTCGCGCTGGCCGGTCCGGTCCCCGACCTGTTCCCCGTCCCGGCCGGGGAGCCCGGGCTGACGGCGGCCGAGCAGGCCACCGCCCGGAACGCCCGCCGACTCCTCGCGAACCTCGGCGACTTCCACTACGGGGGCACCGGCCTCGCCTGCGTGGCCGGCATCGACGCCGCCGAGGCGGTCCGGCGGCTCTCCGGCGAGCCGGTGGGCGAGGAGTTCATGGCGGACTTCCTCGACGACCCGTACGACCACGACCAGGACGACAGCCTGCTCCTGGTCGGCGTCACGACCGTGCCCGGCGGCTGCATCGTCACCCAGCCCTGGGGCTACACCCCGTCCACCCCGGGCGTCATGGCCCGGCTGACGGCCGGCACCTTCGGCTACGGCATGTACGCCAATCCCAAGAGCGGGAACCAGGGCGGCATCCACCGCGACGGCGTCACGGAGGACTGGGACCTCCACCCCGGCGGCGGGCCCCTCCCCGGTCACACCCCCGAGGAGGTCCTCACCGGGTACCTCTACCACTACAAGGCGATCGCCTACGCCTGTGCCTTCGCCGGCCTGCACCCCGCTGACGCCCGAGCCGTCACCGGGCCCGCCGACGTCTGGATACGCCTGCCCGCTCTGGACTACTGGGAGGAGCCGACCGACCAGTGAGTGGACCGGTCGGCGAAGTGACCGGGTGTCACCGCGTGGCGACGCGGCTGACGTAGAGTCGGGCGCCGGGGCGGAACCGCCCTGCCCTTCGTCGGCCGAGTCGAGGAGAACCTGGTGACCACGGACACCGTGCCCGTGCCGGAACTGGCCCCCGAGGCCGTCGAGGAGTGGCGGGCGGAGGAGGCGGAACTGGTCGACCTGCTCGCGCGGGCGCAGCGCGGCGTCGGCGGGATCGCCGCGTTCCGGCTCGGGCCGACGCCCACCGTGCTGGTGACCGATCCGGCCGCGGTGCAGCACGTGCTGGGGCGCCACCCCGACCGGTACGTGAAGCGTTCGCACCGGGCCCGGATGCTGGTCGGCGACGGCGTGCTGTCCGCCACCGGGGAGGCCTGGAAGCGGCAACGGCGGCTGCTGCAGTCGCAGTTCACGGGAACCGGGATGCGCCGCTACGAGCAGCGGATCGCCGCCGCCGCACGCCGCACCGTCACACGCTGGGAGGGGTACCGGCGCAGCGGGGAGACCTTCGACGTGGCCGAGGAGATGCGCGGCTTCGCCCTGGACACCGTCTGGCGGGCGCTCACCGGGCTGCCGCTCGACGACCGCACGGACGCCGAACTGCGCTCGGTGGAACGGGTGGTGGCCGCGATGCCGACACTGCCGACCAACGCCGCCGACGCCCGGGACACCGTCGCCGAGGACCTCGCCCGGATCGACGCCGTCGCCCAGGCCGCGATCGACGCGGCCCGCGGCGCCGCCGACCTCCCGGAGCCGGGGGTGCTGCGCGTCCTGCTCGACGCCGCCGACCAACACCCCGAGTACACCGACCGGTTGATCCGCGACGAGCTGGTCACCCTGCTGGTCGCGGGCCACGAGACCACCGCCACCACGCTCACCTGGCTGTTCCTGCTGCTCGACGACAACCCCGGGGCCCGGCAGGCCGACCCCCACGCCCTGGCCAGCGAGACCCTCCGGCTCTACCCCTCCGCCTGGCTGCTCCCCCGGCACGCCGTCGAGGACGACGTGCTCGCCGGCCACCGCATCGCCGCCGGGACGGACGTGCTGGTCTGCCCCTACCTCACCCACCGCGACCCGGCCCTGTGGCCGGACCCGGAGCGCTTCGACCCCGCCCGCTTCGCCCCCGACGGCGCCCGTCCCGCCCAGCTCGGCGCCTACCTCCCCTTCGGCCTCGGCGCCCGCGCCTGCCTGGGCACCCAGTTCGCCCTCCGGGAGACCACCGCCCTGCTGGACCTCCTGCTCCCCCTCGGCCCCCTGGAGTTCCGCTCCCGCCCGACCGGGGCGGCCTACAGCATCACCGTCCGCCCGAACGGCCCGACCCCCGCCGCCTTCCGCCGGTAGGTCCCGCTCAACCGCCGGGTGGAGAGCGGCGGTTGGCTCTCCACCCGGCTCCGCTCAACGTCTCCACCCGACGCCTCCACCCGACGTCCGAGGCCCCTCGCCGCCCACCGGCCTACCGTCGAAGGCATGACCGCGTTCACGCGCCGCACGGCCGCCGCCGGCGGCCTGTTGCTCTCCCTGGCCCTCCTGCCGACCGCCGTCGCGCCCTCGCCGGCCGAAGCCGCACCCGCCGCCCTCTCCTGGGGCGCCTGCCCGGCGCCGACCCCGAACGCCAACGGCACGCCGTTCCCGCGCGACCCGCGCCAGCAGTGCGCGACGCTGCGCGTCCCCCGCGACTACCGGCACCCCGGCTCCGGCAGCATCACGCTCACCGTCTCCCGGATCCGCACCGCCGACCCGGCCCACCGGCGCGGCGACCTCGTCGTGGTCCCCGGCGGCCCGGGCGGCTCCGGCCTCGACTACCCCGGGGCGGCCGTCGGCTTCCTGCCGCCCGAGGCCCTGCGCTCCTACGACCTGATCGGCTTCGACGAGCGGGGCGTCGGCAACAGCACGCCGGTGCACTGCGACCTGCCGGCCACCGACCGCGCCGCCCAGCTCAACTACCCGTTCCCGGCGCCCGACGGCTCGATCACCGCCAACCTGGCCTACGCCCGCCGGATCGCCGACACCTGCGCGGCCGCCGCCGGCCCGTACCTCGCCGACATCACCACCGCCAACTCGGCCCGCGACCTGGACCGGATCCGGGCCGCGCTCGGGCAGCGCCGGATCTCCTACCTGGGCACCTCCTACGCCACCTACCTGGGCCAGGTCTACGCCAGCCTGTTCCCCGCCGGCGCCGACCACGTGGTCCTGGACAGCACCGTGGCCCCCGGCGGCGAGCAGCAGGCGATCGGCCTGTTCAGCGAGGGCACCGAGGACGCCTTCCCGGCCCTGGCCCGCTATCTCGCCGACCGCGACGCGGCCCTCCACCTGGGCGCCACCCCCGGCGCCGTCCGGGCGAGCTACCTGCGGCTCGCCGCCGAACTCGACCGCGACCCCCTCGTCCTGTCGGACGGCCGGGTGCTGGACGGCGTCAAGCTGCGCGCCGTCACCTACTCCTCACTGAACAACCCGCGCTACTACCCGCTGGCCGCCGCCGTCCTGGAGCGGGCCGCCACCCGGTCGACCTCGGTGTCGGACGGCGGCTCCGGCGGCAACCCGCTCCCCACCGTCATCCCGGACAACTTCGTCGCCGCCCAGGACGCGGTGATCTGCGGCGACTCCGCCTGGCCGCGCGACCCCGCCGGCTACGCCGCGCGCACCGCCGCCGACCGGCGGCGCTACCCCTTGACCGCCGGCATGTCCGGCAACGTCTGGCCGTGCGCCTTCTGGCACTACCGCCCCGAGGAGCCGCAGGTCCGCCCGAACGCCGACGGGCCGCGCGACATCCTGATGCTCCAGAACCGCTACGACCCCTCCACCCCGTACTCCGGAGCCCGCCGGACCCACGCGGCCTTCGGCCACCGCTCCGCCATGGTGACGATCGACGCGACCGGCCACGGCGTCGACTTCACCGACCCCCTCGTCCGCGACCCGCTCACGACCTTCCTCCTCCACGACCGCCTCCCCGGCTGACGTGGCAGCGCCCCTCCCCCCGGACCGACGAAGTCCAGGGGGAGGGGCGCTCTTGGGAGCGGGCGCCGCGTGCGTCACCGTCGGTCGCGGGCTACTGCCGGACGAACGACTCCTGACCCGCGTCCACACCGGTCATCTGCAACCGGTCCTGACCGTTTCGCTTCACGAACTGGAAGAACCGCTCGCACTTCAGGTCACCGCTGACGGAGGCCAGCTCGGCGACCGCCCCGGGCCCGGCATCGTCCAGCTTTCCCCGCTTCCAGGTTCCGGTGAACTTCACCGCCGTCGACGAGCTGTCCCCCCGGCACATGGCCGGCAGCAGACTCACTTCCCCGAGCTTGCCGCCTTCCAGGATCTCGATGGAGGCGACACTGGACTTCCAGGAGCCGACGACGGGCGGCGGCTCCTCGGCAGTCGTACACGACACCATCAGCGGGAGGAGCAGGGTCAGTGGCGCGAGTCGGACTCCTCGCCCTCCACCGCCCGTACGTCGCCCCGGGCCCACATGCCCGATCATCGAAGACCTCCCTTGCCTTTTCCCGTCACTCGAAGTCGCTCGGTCGGGCGAAGTCGTTCGAAGCGATGTACTTCCTCGCCTCGTCGAGGATGACGCCCTTGAGTTGCGACTCCGAGGCTCCCTGGTTCGCCGCCGCGATCTTCTCACCCATCTTCCGGCCGTACTCGTTGTTCACCAGGTCCGAGATGTGATCGGCGTACTCATGGCCCTCCCTGGCCCCGAAGGCCTCGTGCGAGTCCGCCACCATCTCGGCATCCTGGCGTCCGTACTTGACCGTGATCATCGCCTGCCAGACGAAGTGCCGGAGGGCGTTCTTACGGGGAGTGTCACCGTCGTCGTCCGGATACTCCGCCGCCGGCGCATTGCCCGCCCACCCCGTGATCTGCTTCACGTCGTAGCAGTCGACCGCACCCAGGTAGGCACAGACCATCAGTTCGGACTTCTTGGCCTTGCCGGTAGCGAACGAGTCGTAGGGCTCGGCCCCCGGGATCTGCGTCTGTCCGGGCTGCGCTTCGTACTTGAAGTTGGTGTTCTTCTTGTACTCCTTCTCCAGCTCGAACCCGTAGGCCCGGCGCGCGGCCCGCTTGTCGCGTTCGAGGTCCGACTGGGACGGCACGCTGCCCACCCAGTTCTTCCCCAACGGCAGCCCCTTGAGCATCATGAACTGCACGAACCCGGCCTCGCGCGCCGGCGCTTCCCGGTTCACCTGGTCGACGACCTTCTGGTAGTTGGGGCCGTTCTGCGTCGTGTCGACCTTGGTGCCCATGTTGGAGCACTTGGCCATTCCGCTCGCGCACTCCTCCAGCGCCATGCCGGTGGGGTCCGTCTTGTTCACCGGGTCGTTGTTGCTGTACCCGTAGGCGTTCCACTGCTGCGGGTCGTCGGGCAGCAGCAACGGGTCCGGGCTGAGGAAGCGGCCGGTGCCGGGCTGGTACTGGCGGGCGCCCAGGTTGGTGAAGCCGGTCGCGTCGTCCTTCAACCCGTTGACGAAGCCCTTGTCGCCGGCCCACGAGGTGCCGCTGCCGGAGCCGCGCAGGACACCGAAGGGGTCGGTCCACCGGCGGTTCACGTTGGTGGTGGCCGAGTCGATGGACAGAGTGCCGGTGCCGTGGTGGTCGGAGAACTGGTACGTCAGCTTGGCCGCACCTTGACGGACCAGGGTCACGCCGCCAGGCATGCTGTAGTAGCGGGTGCCGGTGCTGGTCATGGAGCCGGTGTCGTAGGAGAGTTCGTCGCCGGCGCCGAGGTTGACGGTGACCTTGCCGGGGTTGCGGCGGACCAGCTGGTTGCCGTCCGCGTCGTAGACGTAGGAGGTGGTGGCGCCGCCCTGCTTCATCGTGGCGAGCTTGCCCTCGACGTCCCAGGTCAGGTCCGCGCCGTTGGCCGCGTCCACCGCGTTCCAGGTGCGGGAGTCCCACTTCGGGGCCCAGCCGGGTGCGTACACCATGAACTTGCCGTCGTCCTGGACGACCGCGAAGTACTTGCTGTTCGGGCCGACCCACGACTGCGAGGACCACAGCGGAACCCGCTGCGGGTCGTAGACCACGAAGTTGCCGTCGTCCTGCATCGTCGCCCACGCACCCGCATGACCACCGGTACCGGTCGACCACACCACCACACCGCTGCGCAGCGAGGTCAGCACCAGGTTGCCGTCGGTCTGCATGGTCAGCTGCACGCTGCTGGAACGCACGGACTCGCCCGGGTTGAGCACGAAGCCCGCGCCCAGGGTCTTGTTCGCACCCGGGTTGGCGATCTTCGTCGTGTTGCCCGCCGCGTCGTACTGGTAACTCCCCGGCGTGCTGCCGTTGTTCGGGAACGTCGACTTCACGGCCGACGGCGCGTGCGGACCACCCGCACCCGTTCCCGTGTTGCGGCTCCCCGCGGCAGGCACGTCCTGACCGATCGTCAGATCCTTGGACTGGTCGCCGGTCGGGTTGTGCATGACCAGCTTGGTCCGGTTGCCGACCGCGTCGTAGGTGTAGTCCTGCCAGTACGGCGCACTACCGCCCACGGTGGTGGTACCCGCCGTCGAAGCCCCGCTGGTGGGCGTCGCGTTGGCGCAGGCACCCTGCCCGGCGAGGGACGGGGTGGGCTGGTTGAGCCGCCCGGTGTCCGACCACGCCGTGGTCAGCCGGCCCAGGTAGTCGTACGTGAAGCACTGCAGGTCCGTCCGGTCCGGACTGTTGTCCGGAATCGTGCGCACCGCCGTGACCCGACCGGCCGGATTGTAGGCGTAGGTCGTGTTCTGGACCGTACCCGTGGTGGCCGTCTGCTTGTCCACGTACTGCGTCAGCAGGCGTCCGGTCGACTCGTCGTAGGTGTTCGTCGAGACGACCTGGGTCCCCCAAGGGTTCATCGTGTCACGGATGTTGCGCCCGTACGCGTCCCAGTCCGCCTGCCGCAAGTACGTGTACCCGGCTCCGCTCACATCGTTGAGCTGACCATAGGTGTCGTAGTTGTAGTTCACCGCCTCCTGCGCCAGATCACCGGCCGCAGCACGCGTGTCGCTGATGACAGCCCCACTGATCGGGTTGTAAGCGGAGCTGTAGTCGAAACTCACCTGCCCCGTCCTCCCGATCTCGGTGCCCGGGATCGACACGCTCGTCCTGGTCGGCCGGTACCCGGTGTCGAGCTCGGTGACGGTCTTGCTGTACGCCGAACCGCCCGCACCGCCTACGTAGCGGGTCGATCCGGCGGTCTGGCCCTTCGCGACGGTGTCGTACGTGTAACCGGTCAACTGGTTCGCCGGAGCGACCGAACCGTTGAACGTCCCGGTCTTGCGCCCCAACAGGTCGTACGCGATGGCGATCGTCTGGCCCCGCGCATCCGTCGTCGTGGCCAAGCGGCCCGCCGCGTCGTAGGTGCGGGTCGAGACACCGGCGTCCGGATCATCGGCCTTCACCAGACGACCACGCTGGTCGTACGTGTAACTCCAGGTGTTCCCGGCCGAATCCGTCCGGGTCGCCGCCCGGCCGCCCGGCGTGTAGGTGTAGCCGATGACGTCCGCGTCGGCCTGGTTCCCGGTCGCCGCGGCCGTCCGGTACTGCCACACCTGCGTCTTGCGCCCGCGCGCGTCGGTGACCGTGCTGGTCGCGGTGGCACCGGCGGGCGGCGTGACGTCCACCCGGTCCGCACCGGGGTAGGCCGTCGTCGTCGTGGTCTGCGGCTTGCCCAGCGCCACGAACTGCGAGTTCACCACCCGGCCCAGACCGTCGAACTGCACCACGCTCTGGCTCGGCACCATCGCGCCGTCCGGGATCCACCGGGTCGTGTTCGGCTTGTTGGTGTCCTCGTAGTAGGTGTCGTGGCTGCGGTTCACCCGGCCCTGCGAGTCGTAGAACGTGTCCGTGACCAATCGGCCCTGGTAGGCGGGCGTCGCCGGGTCGCCCTGGGTCTGCACCACCCGGCCCAGGCCGTCCACGATCCGCGTCGCCGTGCCGTAGGCGGCACCACCGGGGCGTAGGGTCTTCGCCGTGACGGTCGACGGCGCCTTGGTGCCGTCCACCGAGTAGTCGTAGGTGAGGTTCGCGCCGACCCCGGTGTCCCGACCGGGCAGCCAGACCGCCCTCAGGCGCCCGAGACCGTCGTACGTCTGAGTGGTCCTACGGCCGTTGGGATCGGTCGAGGTGAGCTGCAGGGCCCGAGCCGGGTCGAGCGTGACGACGGTCTCGCGTCGGGACCCTGCGTCCGGGGCCCCGGCCGGGGCCGGGGTGCCGGTGACCACCTTGTTCGGCAGCTCACCCGGGTTCGCCGAGCTGAACGTCGTGGTGGTGACGGCACCGCTGGGGTTGGCGCTGTCGGTCGCCGTCGGATCGGTCACCGAGGTGACCCGGCCGTATCCGTCGAAGGTACTGGCCGCCGTGGTGACGTACCGCGCCACGCCGTTGGCGTCGTAGCCGTCCAAGGCCTGGACCCCGGTCACCTCTCCCTTGCTGCCGGCAGTGCCGAACCCCTGGCCGTCGTAGAGCGTGCGCGTGTCGGAGACCGTGTTGGACGCGTTCGCGTCCGCGGTGCAGGCGTTGGCACCTGAGATGACGAACTGCTCGGAGACCAGCCCTGTGACCAGGGGGTTCGCGGCTGCCGCGTAGCGGTAGCGGGTGCACACGTCCGGCGTGCCGTCCGCGGTGCTCAGCGAGGTGGTGACCCGGTTGTTGTTCGTGGGATCGGTGGTCGTCACCGTCGAGTTGGTGCGGGTTCCGGCGGTCGTGGTGGTGGTCGTCGCCACGGCGGACCTGGTGGCCGCGTACTGGGCAATCAGGTCCGGGAGGCCGGTCCGCGCGTGCCTGGCGGTCGGCTTCAGGTCTTGGCTGCGTTCGTAGCCGTAGACGGTGTACGAGAGCGGCGAACCCGCAGCGGCGGAGGCATCGGCGTAGCTGTCCGACTCCAGGACGCGGCCGGTCAGCCACTCCTCGTCGGGCTTGGCACCACTCTTCGCCCCGGCCACCGACGCGGCCCTGGGCTTGCCGTCGGCCTTGAGGTCGCCGTTCATGCCCTGGTAGTAGCTGGTGGTCGTCTTGCCCTGCGGTGCGTCCTTGCCCGATCCGGTGACGGCGGTGACGCTGGCGAAGCCGCGGAACTGGTCCCAGGTCCGGTAGTCGGCTTCCAGAACGGCGCTGTCGTTGCGGTGCCAAGCGGCCGGGCCGTAGGTGTAGGAGGTGGTCATCGGCACCGAACCGGCGACCAACTTGCCGTTCGGGTCGACCGTCACCGTGTCCACGGGGTAGCGCAGGAACCAGTCGTCCACCGTGCCCTGGACCTGGGTGTCGAACCACTTCACGTTGAAGCAGGGCATCGTATTGCTGTCGGCCGAGGCCGGCATCCGCCCGGCCGTCCGTGAGCAGGACTCCTTGGTGTACGACACCGTGATCGTGCCGCCGGTCTCCGTGGTGATCACCGCCAGGCGCGGCCGGTTGTAGCGCGGGCGCGCCGGCACCAGGCCGTCGACCCGGTTCGGCACCAGCAGGTCGGCGAAGGTCACCTCCGGCAGCGGCTGCTCGGTCTGGCCGTTGGCGGTGTCCTTGCCCGTCCGCTTCACCGACTGCAACCACGCGATCGGCGCGTTCTCGGTCGCGTTCTGCGGCGACTTGAACACGTGGACGAAGTCGTACTGGTCCACCGGCCGGTAGGAGCCGGAGGAACGGACCGAGGTGGTGAGGGAGTTCAGCCACTTCGTCGACCAGTACGTCGGAGCGAAGTTGGTGCACGCGCCGGTGTCGGAGCACTGCTTGTCCACTGGCACGTCCGGCCAGTTGGTCGCGTTCGCGGCCGTTCGCTGCGACGGGTCGCAGGCGGTCGCGCCGGACAGGCAGCGCTCACCGAGCCCGAAGTCGATCTTCGCTGCGGACTGGTACCCGCCGTTCGCGCCGAGCTGGTCGGACAGCAGTTGCCCGTAGCCGATCGAGGACAGCGCCCCACCGCGGGTGTAAGCGGTGAGCTCACCCTTCCGGCCGTTCTGCCCACCGCCACGGGCGTACCAGTTGGTCTCTGGAGCGTATGAGTACGTGGTCAGGTTCCCGTGCGCGTCCACGACGAAGTCGAGGTTCCAGCGCCAGGCCGTCTGACACCACGAGGCCTTCCCCTTGGAGGCGTCGTAGCAGGGGTCGCCCGCGTTCGGAGAATAGACCGGCACGGTCCACGCCGACTTGCTCTCCGGGCCGGCCTTGCTCGGCGAACCGTTCGCCGCCGGCAGCTGATTGAGGCCGAAGTAGTACACCGTGCCGGAGGTCGTGTCCGTGACCTTCAGGTACGAGCCGTTCCAGGTGCCGTTGTTCGCGCCCGTGAGGAACTCGACCTTCGTCCCGTCGTCACGCTTCAACCGCCAGGTGCACCTGGACTGTTCGTCGGCCGCGGCGCCTCCGGCGCAGGACGGATCATCGGGCACCAGCTCACCGGAATGCCCGCCGAGCGACATGGTCAGGTTCGCACCGGCCCAGCACTGGTCGCCCGAGCCGGGGATGCCCGCCTTGTCACAGCCCCGGTACTGCCGCTCCACGAAGCCGGCACCGAAGTCCCAGCCGTCGCCGATCCACGACGCCTGCGCATTGGTCGAGGCCGTCTTCCCGTCGACCGACGCCGAGTCGTAGCCGAGCGCCAGCGAGGGAGCGCCGCCGCCGAGGGTCGGCGGAACCGCGATCGGGTAGCTGTAGGTGAACGAGCCGGACGAGTTTCCGGCGGCCCAACTCTGGCTCGGGGCCATCGGGGTGGCACTGTAGGTGCCGGTCCCGCTCTCCGGGGCGGCATCGAGCGCCAGCAGCAGCTTGGGTGCGGCAACCGCCGACCCGGCCGACTGCGACTCCGCACGCGGACGGGCCCTGGAGGCGTCCACGGCGGGCAGGTCCACGTCCGCGATCAGCCGTTCGGCCTGGTCGTCGTAGTGCGAAGCGACGGGTGTGCGCACCCGACAGGCTTCGGCTTCCGGTGTGGTCAGCGCGCATTCGGGCAGCAGGACCAGCCTCGCCCGGTGAGCGAAGTCAGCCCCGTACCCGACCGGATCGAGGTCGACCCCGATCCGGACCTTGGCCGCTTCCGTCGCCTCCGCACGGGACAGCGTCACCAGCGCACCGGGCGCACCGGCGCCGGGCGCGGTGGTCCCGTCCGCCACCTGGACCTGTACCGAGGCAACGGGATCGGCCGGCGCGACCGGCGCCAGCCAGACCGGCAGGTCACCCGCCTGCTTCGACGCCCCCTTGTCCAGGCCCACCACCGCACTGCCGGTCTTCAGGCGCGGTGCGGCCTTGGGCGGCACCCAGTTCGGCGAACCGGTCTGCGGTGTCGACGCCTTGGGCTCGTCCGCCCTCCCGGGGACCGAGGCGGTCTTCGCCAGCGGCGTGTTCGGCGGCGTCCAGATCCCGTCCTTGGCCCCGCTCGACGCCGCCGCATAGGCGGGCGCCAGCGGCGACACGAGGGAGGCCAGGATCACCACCGTGCTCACCAGCGCCAGTCGGGACCGGGCCCGCCCGGGCGGCGCCCCCTCCCGGTCCGGCACTCGCCGGAAGCGGACATGATCGATCAACATCCCTACCCCCTTGCACACTGACTGCCTGTCATCCACGGGAAGCGCACGAACGGATGACCCCGGCGGAGAGTAAAGGGAAGGGAAGTGCCAGGTCTAGGGAATTTAAGATTCGACCACCACGTGACGCACATCATGGCCGGCGTGAATCGGAAACCGCCGGACCAAAGCGGACACGAATGCAGAAACCCTCAGTTGACTTCCCTTTTGCCGGACACGGTAGTTTGTCCGGGGCGCGGCGGTGCCGGCGCGAAGGGGCGCGGAGAGGTCGCGGCTCGCCGTCGCGCGTCCCGGCCGTACCCTTCTCGACTTACGGCACTTTCAACCGCGATGAGGTAGCCGACAGCCGCGGTACCCCCATGAGTGCAAGAGGCACATCCCATGAACACGGCGGAGAGCAGACCCGTCGGTGGAACGGCTAACGGCGTGGCCGCCCCCCGATAGCGGGGGCGGCCACGCCGTGGGCAGGTGTCACAACCGGGCTCAGAAGCCGAAGACGTCCCCGGTGTACTTGGTCAGCGTGCTGCCGTTGGCGTAGGTGTGGGACCAGGTGACGGCGGTGGCGCCCCAGTTGCCCTGGGCGGTGGCGGTGACCGGGGCCTGCTGGGCCGTGGGCAGCCAGGTCGGGTGGACCAGCAGCTTGGCGAAGTCACCGTTGACGCCGGCCAGTTCGCTGCAGGCGGCGGTCGGGTCGGCGACCGTGCCGGTGCCGGTGACGGTTAAGCCGGCGCCGGACTGCACGGCGGTACAGGACAGGTCCGCCGAGGTGGTGTTGCCGGCGGCGTCGGTCCTGGTCAGGTGGACCGAGCCGAGCTGCGTCGCGTCCGTGGTGAGGGCCTGGGCGGTGCCGGTGGTGAGGATCACCGTGGCCGCGCCGGCCGCGAGCAGGCCGGTGACCGCCGTTGCGATGCGTCGCATGAACAGTGCCTTTCCTTCGTGCTGCCCGGGCCATCCGTGCCCGGGCAGGCTGTGGGCACCACACAACCAGCCGGAGGTGCGCGAGGAGTGAAGATCACCCGAACTTCTGTGTCAGGTTCACGCCAATCATTTCGGCCACCCCGCATGCGGGTGCGGCTCACGCCTCCAGGCGCAGCGCCGGAGTGCCCGTGGTGCGGGTGAGGAAGTGCAGCAGGTGGGCGAAGCCGCGGGCGTCGTCGATGGCCTTGTGGGTGTGCGGGACGTCGCCCAGCCAGTGCGGCGGCAGCTTCGGCGAGGCCAGGTCCGCCGGCGGGCGGCCGGTCAGGGCCGCCGTGTAGGTGCGCAGGCACAGCGCCGGGCCGTGGAAGAGGCGGTCCTCCTCGTACGGCCCCTGGTGCAGTCCGTACGGGGTGAACCGGCGCAGGTAGTAGTCGATCCACGTCCCGTCGAAGGAGACCGGCGCAGCGGCGAAGGCCCGCGGCCCGGGCAGTGACCGGACCCACTCCACGTAGCCGGCCATCACCTGGGCGACCGGCTGCGGGTCCGCGGTCGCGGCCTCCCAGGTGCCCGGCTCGGAGTCGAACCACTCCTTGGTCCGCGGGTTCGGCGCAGCCCCGGGGAGCGGTTCGAGGACGGCCTCGAACTCGCCGAAGGTCCGCCCGTCCGTCGTCGTGGCGACGGAGGCGAAGGACCGCATCGAGTTGGCGCCGGCCCACGGGCCGTCCACCTCGATGTCCGTCACCACGTAGGTCCAGTCACTGGGTTCAGTCATGCTCCCGACGCTACCCGTGCCCTCCCGGCGCCCTGGCTCCGGCCGTCAGGTGTCCAGGGCGTGGCCGGTGGTCGCGTCGACGTGGGCCGGGACGGGGTCGTGGCGGTCGCCGACCGTGGGGGTGCCGGTGGGTTCGAACATCAGGATCGCGGCGCCGTCCGGGGCGGACGGCTTGTGCTCGGTGCCGCGCGGGACGGTGAAGACGGAGCCCTTCGGGAGCAGCACGGTGCGTTCGCCGGCGGGTTCGCGCAGGGAGATGCGGAGTTCGCCGTCGAGGACGAGGAAGAACTCGTCGGTGTCGTCGTGGGCGTGCCAGACGTGTTCGCCGTGGACCTTGGCGATCCGGACGTCGTAGTCGTTGACGCGGGTGACGATGCGGGGGCTCCACAGGGCGTCGAAGGAGGCCAGGGCCTGGCCGAGGGCGATGGGTCGGTTGCTCATGCGCCCATCCTGGGCCGGCCCGCCCGCCCGGCGTGAGTGCTAGACATGGCACATGTCGCAAGGATCCTCGCAGCCGCAACCACCGCAGCAGCCGCACCCCTCGACGGCCGGCCCGCACCGGGTGGTCGTGATCGTCGACGCCAACTCGAACCCCTTCGAACTCGGCTGCGCCACCGAGGTGTTCGGTCTGCGCAGGCCGGAGGTCGGCCGCGAGCTGTACGACTTCCGGCTCTGCTCCCCCGAGCCCAGCACCCTGATGCGGGACGGGTTCTTCACCCTCACCGGGGTCGCCGGCCTGGAGGCGGCCGACACGGCGGACACCCTGATCGTCCCGAACCGGCCCGACGTCGAGGTGCCGCGCCGCCCCGCCGTACTGGAGGCCGTCCGGCGGGCGCACGCGCGGGGCGCGCGGCTGGTCGGGTTCTGCAGCGGCGCCTTCACGATGGCCGAGGCCGGGGTCCTGGACGGGCGGCGGGCCACCGCGCACTGGCAGTGGGCGGACGACTTCCGGGCCCGCTTCCCGTCCGTCCGGCTCGAACCGGACGTGCTGTTCGTGGACGACGGCGACATCCTGACGGCCGCGGGCAGCGCGGCCGCGCTCGACCTGGGCCTGCACGTGGTGCGCCGCGACCACGGTGCCGAGATCGCCAACGCGGTGAGCCGTCGGCTGGTCTTCGCGGCCCACCGCGACGGCGGGCAGCGGCAGTTCGTGGAACGGCCGGTGCCCGAGCGGACGGACGAGTCGCTGGCGCCGCTGCTGGCCTGGGCGCAGGAACGGCTGGACGCACCGCTCACCGTCGCCGACCTGGCGGTGCGCGCGGCGGTCAGCCCGGCCACGCTGCACCGCCGGTTCCGCGCCCAGTTGGGCACCACGCCGCTGGCCTGGCTCACCGGGGAACGGGTGGCCCTGGCCTGCCGGCTGATCGAGCGGGGCGAGTCCCGGATGGAGGTGGTCGCGCGCCGCAGCGGACTGGGCACGGCCGCCAACCTGCGGGTGCTGGTGCGCCGGGAGACAGGCATCTCGCCGTCGGCCTACCGGCACCGGTTCGGGCCGGAGGCGTCCCCGCGGGCGGAGCCCGCTCCGGCCCGGACACCACCCCCCGGGACGCCACCGCCCGGGACGGCGGGCACCGGGCCAGCGGGCACCGACCCGCTCAGTCGGTGATCCCGGCGAGGAAGGCCGCGAGTGCGGCGTGCAGCGCCTCCGGCCGCTCCAGGTGCAGGTCGTGCCCGGTGCCGGGGATGCTGACGGCCATGGTGGCGGGGCCCTGCCGGAGCATCTCATCGGCCTCCGCCGCCGGGACGAACCCGGACTGGCCCAGGACGACCAGCGTGGGGCAGGCGATCCGCGCCCACTCCGCCAGGAAGGACCGCTGGGTGAGCTCCGTCAGCGAGTCCACCATCACGTCCCGGTCGAAGCGCGGCCACCAGCCGCCGTCGCGTTCCTCCAGCCCGGCCGCCCAGCCCGCGCCGACCGGCCCGCCGCCGAGGAACTCGACGGCCGCCTCGCGGGCGGGGAAGGGCGTCGGCCAGGAGTCGAGCCAGTCGCCGACCTCCCCGGCCACGTCCGGGTCGGGCCCGCCCGGGCCGGCCTCGACGAGTACCAGCCCGCCGACGAGTCCGGGGTGCGCGGCGGCGGTCAGCATGGCCGTGTGCCCGCCGAGCGACTGCCCGGCCAGGACCGGCCGTCGCAGCCCCAACTGCTCGACGACGGCCACCACATCGGCGACGTAGGCGGCACGGGAGACCTCCGGCGGGCGGCGCTCGCTCGCGCCGTGTCCGCGCTGGTCGACCGCGACGACCCGGTGGCGGGTGCTCAACTCCGCTGCCACCGCGTCCCATTCACCCGCGTGCCCGGCCAGCCCGTGCAGCAGCACGACGGGCCGGCCCGGCCCGGCCCAGTCCCGGCAGACGAGCCGGACACCGTCATGCGACACCAGCCGCTCGGACCATCCCACGTCGGGCCGCGCCACGCCCGTCCCTGCCTCGCCGGTCCGTGCCACGCCGGTCCCTGCCTCGTCGGTCGGTGTCACGTCGTCGTACCTCCGGGGAATCGGGCGGACCCCGATCATGTCGCAACGCACCGTGCCGATCAACGGAGTTGCCCGTTCCGCAGCACCGGGCCCCGGCCGGCACTCCGCCGGTGGACCAGCCAGCCGACCAGCACCACGAGGCCGGTCACCGGCCAGGTCGAAATGCTCAACGGGCCGGCCAGCAGCGGGTCGACGATGCGGCCCGAGACCTCGCGGGTCAGCGGCAGCGTGAACTCGTTGAGCGACAGGTGCGCCGCGACGGCCGCCCACACCGACCCGGTGGACAAGCGGATGGCGGCGATGACCGTACCCAGCAGCATGGCCGTCACCACGGCGACGGGTATGCCCAGCAGCACCGAATGGCCGGGGTAGCTCCCGCCGAGCGCCGTCATCGGGACGTGCCAGGCTCCCCAGATCGCGCCGCCGACCAGCAGGCCGCGGGCCCGGCCGTACGGCAGCAACCGGGGCAACAGGTAGCCCTGCCAGCCGAGTTCCTCGCCGAAGTACAGCGGTACGGACACCAGCGCGCTCAGCACCAGCGGCACGACCGTGCCGGGCCCGGGCAGGTGCGCGGGGGCGTACCAGCCGGTGAGCGTGGCGACGGTCAGCCCGGCCGCGGTGAGGCCGAGCGGGATCGTCAACGCGACGGCCACGGAACGGAGTTCGTGCCGCCAGGGAGTGGACCGGGCGAGCCCGAGCAGCCGCAGGGCCTGGCGCGGGCCCCGGCCGCGCACGGTGAGGCCGAAGGCGGTCAGGGCCGGCACCAGCATCATCAGGACCATGCACACCGCCGCCAGCCGTGGCGTCCCCTGCGCGGCGCTCGTCCGGCGAAGGCCGTCCAGCCAGAGCGGGACCATGGTGATCCAGGCACCGACGAAACTGATCGTCAGGAACAGCACCAGCTCGGAGCGCGAGCCGTCCGAGGTGTTCGTTCGTTTCATGGCCGTGACGCTACGAACCGCCAGGGGGCCGGGACGATCGTGCAGGCGCGTCGACCGATGGTGTAGCACGCTCCACTGCGCCGGGAGCCCGAGGAGGGGAGACTGGCCGCCGTGAACGACACTTCGATGACGCGGGCGTCGCGGGCGGGCGCGGCGCGCTCGGCCCGTGCCGCCGGGTACTGCGCTGCCGTGTTCGCCCGGGGGCTGGCCCTGCTCGTACTAATGCCCGTCCTCCTGTACTCGGCGGCGCTCTGCCTGGTCGGCGTGGGCCTGCTCGTCCTGCCGCCCGAACTCCGGCTGCTGCGGTGGCTCGCCGACGGCGAACGCGCCCTCCTGGGGCGGTGGACGGCGAACCCTCCGGCACCGGCCGGACCGCACCCGCGCAGGCGCCTGGGGGCGGTCCTCTCCGATCCGGCGACCGGCCGCGACCTGCGCTGGGCGGCCGTCATGGCGGTCGTCGGCACCGCGCTCGGGCTGCTCGGCACGGCGCTGTTCCTGTTCCCGGCCGCCGTGCTCGCGCTCGTCGGCCTGTGGTGGCTGTTCCCGGCCGACGATCCGATCAGGCCGCTCCTGAACGTCCCGGTCGACAGCTGGGGGTCCGCGCTCTACGCCGGGGTCCCCCAGTTCCTGCTGAGCGCGCTGCTCGCCCTGTTCGGCCCGCCCCTGCTCGCCAGGACGGCGGCCGCGCTGAGCCGGTGGCTGCTCGCCCCCTCGGCCGCCGCGGTCCTCGCCGAGCGCGTGTCCACGCTGGACCGGACCCGTACCGGCGCGATCGCCGCGCACGGCGACGAGCTGCGCCGCATCGAGCGGGACCTGCACGACGGCACCCAGGCCCGGCTGGTCACCCTCGCCATGCAACTCGGGCTCGCCGAACGGACGCTCGGCTCCGACCCCGCCGCGGTGGGCCCGCTGCTGACCCGGGCCCGGGAGGGCGCCGAGGAGGCGATGGCCGAACTGCGCGACGTGCTGCGGTCCGTCTACCCGCCGGTCCTCGCCGACCGGGGCCTGGCCGGCGCGGTCTCGGCGGTCGTCGCCCGCTGCCCGGTGCCCGCCACCGTGGAGGTCGGTGAACTCGGCGCCGTACCGGCCCAGATCGAGGTCGCCGTGTACTTCGCCGTCACCGAGGCGCTCACCAACGCGGCCAAGCACGCCGACGCCGGCGCCGTGACCGTCACCCTGGCCAGGACGGGCGTCACCCTGCGGGCGGAGATCACCGACGACGGCCGGGGCGGCGCGGCCGAGGACGGGCCCGACGACGGCACCGGGCCGCGCGGAGCAGGACCGCACGGCACCGGACCACGCACCGCCGGACCACGCGGAACCGGACTGCGCGGCATCCGGCAGCGCGTCGAGGCCGTCGACGGCGTCCTGCTGGTCCGGAGCCCGGCCGGCGGCCCCACCGTGATCACCGTGGAGTGCCCGTGCGCATCGTGATCGCCGAGGACAACGCGCTGCTCGCGCAGGGACTCACCGCGCTGCTGGAGGCCCTGGGGAACCAGGTGCTCGCCACCACCGGGGACGCCGCGTCCTTCCTGACGGCCGCCGTCACCCACCGGCCGGACGTGGCCGTGGTGGACGTCCGGCTCCCGCCCTCCTTCACCGACGAGGGCATCAGGGCCGCGCTGCACGCCCGGGAGCGCGTCCCCGGGCTGCCGATCCTCGTGCTCTCCCAGTACGTCGAGGACACCTACGCCCGGGAGCTACTCGCCGACGGCACCGGCGTCGGCTACCTGCTCAAGGACCGGGTCGCCCGCGTCGACGACTTCCTCGACGCGCTCCACCGGGTCGCGGCCGGCGGCACGGCGCTGGACCCGGACGTGGTCCGGCAGCTGCTCGCGACACCCACCGACCCGCTGTCCCGGCTCACCGAGCGCGAACGCGAGGTCCTCGCGCTGATGGCCCAGGGGTACGGCAACTCCGAGATCGCCGCTCGCCTCGTGGTCACCGAGCGGGCCGTGCACAAGCACGTCGGGAACATCTTCCTGAAACTCGACCTCCCGCCCGAGGACAGCGGCGACCGGCGCGTCCTCGCCGTCCTCACCCACCTCGGAGCCCCTCAGCGACCCTCAGCACCGGGCCCGGCGTCCGGGGTCGTGACCAGGTCCGACGGATCGGTGTTGGCCCCGCACAGCACCACGCAGACCTTCTCGCCGGGCTCGGGCCGGTAGCCGCCCGCCTGGCCGCCCAGCGCCGCGAGGGCGGTGGCGGCGCCGTGCTCGACGGCCACCCGGCGGTCGTCCCACAGGGCACGGCGCGCGCCGACGATCTCCTCGTCCGGCACCAACACACTCCGGACGCCGCCCAGTTGGGCGACACCCAACGCCGTGGCCGAGACCCGCCGGGCCCCGAGCGAGTCCGCGGCGACCGAGTCCACCGGCACGTCGACCGGACGGCCCGCCGCCAGCGCGGCGTTCAGCGCCCGGGAGTTCCCCGGCTCCACCGCGACCGTCCGCACGCCGTGCTCCCGTGCGGCGGTGGCGACCCCCGCGAACAGCCCGCCGCCGCCGACCGCGACCACCACGGTGTCCAGGCCCGGGATCCGGTCCCGGATCTCCTCCAGCAGCGTGCCCGCCCCGGCCGCGATCAGCGGGTGGTCGTAGGCGTGCGCCGCGAGCGCACCGCCGACCGCCGCGAACTCCGCGCAGGCGGCCTGGGCCTCCGCGTACTCCGAACCCACCAGCCGCACGTCGGCGCCGTAGCCGCGCAGCTTGGACACCTTCACCGCCGGCGCCGTGGCCGGCACGAACACCGTCGCCCGCACGCCCAGCTGCCGGGCCGCCCAGGCACACGCCAGCCCGGCGTTCCCGCCGGAGGCGATGGTCACCCCCGCGTCGGGCAGGGTGCCGGCCTCCCCGTGGGCCCGGAGGAAGTTCTGCGCACCACGGGCCTTGAACGACCCGGTGTGCTGCATGAACTCCAGCGCCAGCCACAGCTCACCGGGCTCCGTACGCTCCTCGACCGCCGCCAGGGCGACCGGGCGAACGTGCCCGGCGATCCGCTCCCCGGCGGCTTCGATGTCGCCATAGGTGAGTTCGCGCATGTCCCTGCTCCCTTGTCGTTCGACCGCCACACCGACCGCCACGTCGACCGCCCTCGACGCCCTGCGTCGCGACGCACGACTAGCACCCGGCACCGGCCCACCCTAGGGTGTGTCTGACCATTCCCGCCGGGCGCGCGACGCCGGGGCACGCACCTCGCCGCGTTGTCGTCGGTCGCCAATGCGCTGCATTGGGCTCCCTCCTCCGCCTTGCGATGCACGCACCCCAACGCCGCGCGCTGATCCGACGCGAATGGTCAGACACACCCTAGATCAACAACCCCCGGGCCGGCCCGTCCCCCGTCGAGGTGGATCGTGAACGACGGAGGGCCCCGGCGATCGGCCGGGGCCCTCCGCATCGCGCAGCCGGAGTCGCCGGGTCAGGAGACGCGCTTCAGCTGCCAGGCGTTGTTGTTGAAGCTCGGGTTCGACCAGGCGACACAGCTGCTGGTGTAGTACGAGCCGGTCTGGACCCAGCCCGCCGGCGGGTAGGTGGTGCTGCAGGCCTGGACCACGGTGCCGACGGGCAGTCCGGTGAGCTGCTTCACCTGCTTGATGTTCGGGCTGAAGCTCTGCGTACCGCAACTGCTGCTGTAACCCCAACTCACATCGACGGAGCCGGCCGGGGTGAGAGTGCTTCCGCACATGGTCGTGACGTCACCGGGGGCGGCCTGGGCGGGCGCCGCGGCCAGGGCCAACATCGCCGCGGTGCCGGCGATGGCCATACAGGTGGTACGGAGGCGAATCATGGGCGGTGGCTCCTTCTGATCGGGGGTGGCCGGTCAGGCCGTGGAGCTATTCCTATGGTTTGATCATCGGTTTCGGATAGCGACTTTCCGGCCTAAAGATCCACCGCGCAGACCTCCGCCGAAAGCCTGACTCACCCGCCTTTGAGCCTCTCCGACAACTCCTCGACGCCGTCGTGGCCGCCCGGGGCGGGGGGCGGGGGGGGGGGCCCCCGGGGGCGCGCCGGGGGGGGGGGGGGTTGGGGGGTGGGGGGGGGGGCCGGGGGGGTGGCCAGAGTAGG
>NZ_JBHZCY010000017.1:44297-106796 GCF_042786665.1 Kitasatospora sp. NPDC059146
AAAACACCCACCGCGCACACCTCCGCCTAAAGCCTGAAACACCCGCATTTCAGCCACGCCAAAAACTCCCCGCCGCGGGCGGGCCCGGGGTGCTCGGGGCGAGCGTGGCGGGCACGCCGGGGCCGCTCAGTGGCGGTGGTGGTTGTCGGGTTGGGCCGGGTCGCCGGGGTGTTCCAATCCTTCGACCAGGGTGAGGCGTTGGGCCCGCTCGTGGTCCAGCCAGCGGACGAACTCCGCCCTTCGCGCGGCCTCCCGGAGGGCCGGGGTGGGGTCGGGGTTCCGGGGGACGGCCAGGGTGGCGAGGAGCATCGCCGTCCAGGGGCCGACGGTGACCCACTCACCCGGTGGGGCCTCCCGAAGCGCCTCGGCGAGGGCCTCCGGGAGGGTGTCGGGGTCGGCTTCGAAGCCGCCGTCGGGGAGGGCGAGGTGCCAGCGGGTGGTCGGTGGGCGGGCGGTCACGGCGCGGTAGTGGGCGACGTCGGCGGCGGACGGCTCGATGCCGGCGGTCACGGATGCGTAGACGGCACGGACGGCCGCGCTGCCCTCGTAGGCGGCCGCCGTGATGGAGCCGAGTTCGACGGCGGCCTGTTGGTCGAGGCGGGACGGGCCGGGGGCGACGACCGGGAGGCCGCGTTCGGCGGCGACCGTCTCGCAGAGGGCCTCGGTCAGCAGCACCTGGGCGACCCACCGGGTGAGCTGGCGGTCCTCCGAACTGCCGGGCAGGGGGAGGGCGGTGGATCGCGGGCCGCCGCGCAGGGCGGCGAGGCGGGCGTCGAGGGCGGTGCGCGGGAGGGGGCGTCCGTCGAGCAGGCCGAGGGTCATGCCTCCACCACCAGGGCGACGGTGGGGGCGTACTGGCAGCGGCCGAACCACATGACCTTGGCGAGGGCCCAGTACGCGCCGGGGTCGAGGGACTCGGGGGCGGTGACGGCGAAGTCGACGGTGAGGGCCGAGTCGGCGGGGACGGCGAAGCCGCGCACCGGGTCGGCGACGGCCTCCCACGTCCCCCACGGGGAGACCAGTTGCAGCTCGCCGCGGATCTCGCCGCTGGTGCGATTGGTGAGGGTGAGCCCGAGGGTGGCCCGGCCGCCGGGCGCCACCCGCAGGGTCTCGGCACAGACGTCCACGGACAGCCCGGTGTCGCGGCCGGTCGTCGCCTTGGTGCCCTGGGCGGCCGTCCAGTCCTCCGGGGCCTCGCCGGGGACCGGCAGCAGCGCGGGGAGGTCGCCGACGGCGATGGTGACCACGTCCTCGACCGCCTGTCCGTCGTGCTCGATCCGGACGGCGGCGAAGTGCAGCCCGGGCCGGGCGTCGGCCGGCGGGGTGAGGGTGACCGGGAAGCGCAGGTGGCCGTCGGGGGCGAGCCGGTACGGGCGGCTGCCGAGGCTGGTCGCCCAGCCCTCCGGCGGCAGCACGACGGCCGTGCCCTCGACGGCGGCGTCCCGCAGCTGGGAGGAGAGGGCGACCGAGAGCGTCACCGGCTCCCCCGCCGTCCGCAGCAGCCCGGGCGAGGCGCCGACCGACACCGGCAGGTAGCCGAGCGGCGCCGGGCCCCGGTTGTGCAGCCAGTAGCGGGCATGGACGGGCTGGGCGGGTTCGGCGACCGGGCCGAGTACCGTACCCCCGGCCGTGCCCCCGGGCCGGGCCGAGACGCCGGGCGCGGCGAGCAGGGTGGTGATCGACGAGCCGGGCAGGTCCAGCTCGGCCGGGCCGAGGGGGCGCTCCAGCAGGTCGGCCGCCCGCAGGTCGGTCAGCCCGAGCGCACCGCCGAGTGCCGCCGTCCGGCCGAGGCCGGTGGATTCGACCAGCCGCACGGTCAGCTCGGGTCCGACGGGCGCCGCCGAGCCGTGGGCGATCGGGTTCCCGGCCGGCTTGAGTGCGCCGAGCAGCACCTCGCGCTGCGGTTCGACCCGCAGCCAGGACAGCGTGGCGGGCAGCGGGCCGTCCTGCGGCGCGGCCAGGATCCGCGCGTACAGCGGGTGGTTGAACTCCTGCCCCCGCGCGGGCAGTGCCTGCGCCCGCCAGTCACCGTCACCGCCGACCAGGGCATAGCCGAACTCGTGGGTCCAGTGCTGGAGTTGGAAGGCGGCGCCGTCGGGCAGGGTGCGCCGGGGCGGGTCGATCCACACCCCGGACGGCCAGCCGGTGCAGGAGCGCATCAGCGACAGGTGCAGCGCGCCGGTGGCGTCCACCGCGAAGCCTGGCAGGCCGAAGCTGAGCAAGGCCACGGTGTGGTCGGCGAGTTCCTCCGACTCCGGCACAGGCACCGACACCGGCACCGACACCGACACCGACACCGACTCCGACACCGGCTCCGACACCGTCATCGGGCAGACGGCGGTGATCCGGGCGTCGGCGAGGTCGTCCACCAGGGCCGGCACATCGGCGACCACCAGGGCGGGCAGGGAGCGCAGGTCCCGCAGGTCCGCGTCGGGCCGCCACACCTCGGCCAGCGGTGTCAGCGCGGGCACCCACACCGCGCCGTGCGCCTTGAGCGCGGCCGCGTACTCCTCGCCCGTCCGGTCGATCAACTCCTTTGCCGCGTCGTTGACTTCCGGGCCGCCGACGACGATCCGGAAGTCCGGCAGGTTGGAGTCGACGTCCAGCCAGCCGTACCGCGCCCAGTCCGCCCCCGAGGTGGTGGCGGTGACGCCGACCCGGGCCAGCGCGACCAGCAGCGGACGGGCGTCGGCGGCGTCGTCCAGGGTCGGGACGACCACCTCGGCGACGCCGAGCGCGCGCGAGCCGATGACCTCGCCGGAGGCCGAGGTGAGCTCCGCCCGCGCGGTGGCGCCCAGCCCGAACCAGGTGTTGGCCGGGTTGTCCAGCGTCCACGGCGCCTCCGCCGAGTCCACGTCCGGCATCGCGAAGCCGCGCCCGACGACCGCGCCGGCGACCTCGCTGACCGGCAGCCCGCCGGGGACGTCCACCGGGTAGCGCAGTCGCAGCAGCCGGTCGGCGCCGGAGTAGTCGACCGCCCTGGTGCGGCAGTCGACCCGGTCCAGCCCGCGCCACAGCGTGACCGTCTGCTCGTAGCGCAGGCCGTCGACCGTCCCCGCGATCACCAGCCGCTCGCCGAGCGGCCCGGTCTCGCGGCGCACGGAACCGGCGCCGTCCCCGGAGCCGACCACCGGCCCGCTCGGCACCAGGTGCCACGGGCCCTCGCCGAAGTCGGGGTGCTGCGGGTACTCCTCGTACACCCGCAGTTCGTTGCCGATCCGACCCTCCTGGATCAACTCCCGCTCGTGCAGCAGGTCGTACACCGATCCGAGCCCGCCGCCGCGCGCCGGGTCGGCCGTCACCCGGTACCGCTCGTTGGCGATCACCACGCCCTCGGCCTCGGCCCACGCCGGGGCCGAGGGCTCCCCGGGCAGCAACCGCCAGGTGCGCCAGCCGAGCGCGGGCACGTCGGCGGCCAGGAACCGCAGCACGCCCCGGTCCACGGCGCTCGGCACGGCCGCGCCGGTTTCGTCCACGACCCGCACCGACCTTTCACCGGACGGGAGTTCGACCGAGACCAGATCCGTCCGGTCGAAGGACAGCGTGTTGGTCACCACCAGAGCCGAGCCGACGCCCGCCGTGGAGGTGCCCGCCGAGCCGACGCCCACCGTGGAGATGCCCACCGTGGAGATCCGCGCCGTCAGCGCGTCCAGCGCCGCGTCCCGGACCGCCGAGGCCAGGTCGTACGCCTCCCGCCAGCCGCCCAGCAGGTCCAGGTACACCTGGTCCGACTCCGAGCCGGTGATCGCGTCGTGGTGGGCCCCGTAGGCGAGTTGGCGCCACACCTTGTCGAGCGCGGCGGCCGGGTAGGCGCCGAGCCCGTTGACGACGGCCAGCGCGGCGAGCTTCTCCGCGTCCACCGCCGCGACCTCGCCCGCCCGCTGGGCCTGCTTGGTGTCGATGTAGGAGACGTCCTTGCCGGTGTACACCGGGTTCATGTCGCGGGTCTGCGGGCTGGGCCGGCGCCCGGTGGCGGCGAGTTCGGCCCGGACGGCGTCCAGGAAGTCGCGGGGGGTGGCGCAGACGAAGCGCGGCCACAGGTACTTCTCGGGCCAGGAGCGGTGGATCGCGGTGACCCACTTGTTCGGCGGGGTGTAGTCCGTGCCGACCGGCAGCAGCAGGTTCCTGGTCGCGCCGACCGGCTTGAGCTTGCGGTACAGCTCGTACACCGCTTGTTCGGCGGCGGGGAGGTCGGGCGAGGAGTCCATCCACCAGCCGGCCGAGTAGTGGTGCGGCATGTAGTGGGTGAGCACGCCCTCCCCGCCGGGCGCGATCCACTCGAACTCGCTGGGGAACTGCATCACCCGGGCGTCGTCCTTGCCCTGGCGGAAGTTCTTCTGGATCGGGCCCCACTGGTGGAACGGCCCGCGGGCCCACGCGCTGCCGGTGAGGCCGGCCGCGGCGAGGTGGCCGGGGAACTGCGGGTCGTGGCCGAACACGTCGAGCTGCCAGGCGGTCTGCGGGTCGCCGCCGAGGATGTCGCGCTGGTAGCCGATGCCGTGGACGATGTTGCGGATGGTCGTCTCGGCGCCGGTGAGGTTGGTGTTGGGCTCGTTGTAGGTGCCGCCGACGAGCTCGACCTGCCCACGCTCCAGCAGCGTGCGGAGCACCGCGCGCCGCTCCGGGTGCTGGTCGAAGTACGGTTTCAGGTAGTCGACCTCGGCCAGCACGAACTTGTACACCGGGTCCCGCAGGGCCAGGTCGAGGTGGGCGTCGACGAGGGCGAAGCCGTTGCGCTCCCAGAGCGGCCGGGTGGTGGCGTCGGCGCCGAGCAGTTCCCACGGCGAGGTGTAGGCGGCCTGGGTGTTCCACCAGACCGGGTCGTAGTGGAAGTGGGAGACCAGGAACATCGTCCAGCCGGGCTCGGCGACCTCCACGACACCGGCCGCCTCGCTGCCCTCGGCCCTTACGGTGACGGGAAGTTGCGCGCCGACGGACGCTCCGGTGATCTCCAGGGGGACGTCGACCAGCCCCGTGCCGGTCGCCTCGCCGCGGACGCCCGTCCCGCTGACGGTGATCGGGGCGGCCGGCCCCTCGACCGTCACCCGCAGGATCTGGCGCGGGGCGTCCTCGGGGCCGACGAACAGGTCGGTGCTCTCGACGGCGGTGATGGTGGTGACCGGCACGGGGGGTGGTCCTTTCGGTACGGAGGCCTACGCGGTGACGGAGGCCTACCCGGTACGGAGATGCGGTGCGGACGCCTACTGGCCCCAGGCCTCGAACTCGTAGATCCGGGCGGCCGGATCGCCGTTCTGGGTGGGCTTGGTGACGACCAGCCGGACGTAGCGGGCGGTGGTGTCCACCGGATGGGTGGTGGTGCCCGCGGTGTTGCCGGTCACGGTGGCGACGGTCGTCCACGGGTCGGTGCTCTTCACGCGGGTCTGGAGGGAGAAGTCCCGGGTGTTGTACGCGGCGCTCTCCCCGCCCGCCTGGGCGTGCCGGACCACGAACCTGTTCAGCTTCTTCCCCGAACCGAGGTCCACCTCCAGCCACTTGGCGGCCGTCAGCGTGCACCACTTGTCACTCGTGCCGCCGTTGACGCTGCCGTTGACGGCTTTGGCCGGGCCCTCGTTGGCGTTGCACTGGCCGGAGGCGGTGGCGGGGCGGTTGAGCGCGAGGTCGGTCGAGCCGGTCGGCGGGGTGGCGTTCCAGCCCACGGTGGTCGAGGCGACGGCCGAGTGCCCGTAGGTGGTGGACACCGCCTCCACGTCCAGCGTGGTGGCGGCCTCGGTGCCGGCCCGGTCCAACCGCCCGACGTAGTAGGCATCGTTGGGGGTGGCCCCCAGGAAGGTCCGGCTGCCGTCCGGGTTGCGCCGGTACACCTCGTAGTGGTGGACGTTGCCGCCGGGGGCCGCCGTCCAGGACAGTCGCAGCGACTGGCTCGCGCCGGCCGTCACGTCGCTCGCGCCGAGCACGGTCAGCCCGCTCGGCGCGGCCGGGCTCTCCACCGTGCCGTCGTAGAGGGCGACTTGGCCGACCCGCAGGTCGTAGGCCGGGTCGTTGCCGGTGACCTGGAGGGCGAGCTGGGCGATGGTGCGGCCGGCGTACCGGGAGAGGTCGAGGGTGTGCCGCTCCCAGCCCGTCCCGGTGTTGCTCCCGACGTCCACGGTGGTGAAGCTGCCCGGGGCGTCGGTGAAGGAGACGGCGGCCTTGAGCTTGGTCGGGCCGGCGGCCGGGGTCTTGACCACCAGGTCGAGCTTGGTGTTCGCGGCGACCGGCAGCCGGGTCTGGTAGAGCCGGACGGTGTTGGTGGCGTCCAGGGTGCCGGTCAGCCGCAGC
The DNA here is from genome assembly GCF_042786665.1 of Kitasatospora sp. NPDC059146. NCBI lineage: Bacteria > Bacillati > Actinomycetota > Actinomycetes > Kitasatosporales > Streptomycetaceae > Kitasatospora > Kitasatospora sp. NPDC059146. Next base: position 50,577 of record NZ_JBHZCY010000017.1, read on the forward strand.
GAGGAGCCGCCCTGGTAGGCGTCGGTGAAGTCGACGGACGGGCTGAGCCTGCTGCCGGTGGAGTCGACCACCCAGCGGTAGGTCGGCGGGACGTCCTGCAGCGAGAGGTTGTTCCACCCTCCGGTGGCGACCCGGGTGCCGGCCGCGTTGTAGAAGTCGCCCTGGCCGGTGTCGAAGTTGGTGACGAAGGGCTTGGCGGTGATCGGCGAGGACTCGGCGACGTAGCCCGCCAGGCCGGGCCATCCGGACGAGAGGTCGACCTTGGACGGGTCGTTGTTGGCGCCGACCCAGTAGCGGGCGTCCTTGGCGTAGAAGTCGGCCCGGTCGGTGGCGGACTTCCAGGTCCACTCGGGGCGGTAGAGGCCGAGCGAGGTGGTGTGCGGCTGCCCGGACGGGAAGAGGGTGTTCCAGTCGACGGAGGTGTTGTAGCCGTTCGCCTCGGTGTCGATGCCCGAGTACAACTCGTACTCGCTGCGGCCGAGTTGCCGGGCCAGGGTGCGGGAGGATTCCAGGCCGTCCTGGCTCCAGCCGAAGTTGAGGAACATCGAGTCCGAGGTTCTCTTCGAACCGTCTTGCAGGAAGGGTGAGTTGGCGGAGGTGAGGGCGTTCTGCCAGTCGACCGCACCGGAGGTGGTCATCGCGTCGTACCACATGAAGTCGGTACCGCTCTGCGCCTTGGTGTACTGCATCAGGTTGCGCACCTCGCCGGCCAGGCCCGAATCCCCGCCGCCGGTCTCCTGGTTGATGAACCAGCCGTCGAAGCCGTAGTACTGGGCGGCCTGGGCGAGCTTGTCGGCGACGGGGTAGCGGTTGCCGGACTTCTGGACGAAGTCGCGCACCCACTGGAGCTGGCCGCCGTACGCGGCGGGCGGGAAGAAGACGGTGCCGTAGACCTTGACGCCGTTGCGGTGGGCGGCGTCGATCACCGTCGGGTTGGGCGCGAGGATCAGGCCTTCCCCGGCCGAGCCGCCCCAGAACACCAGCTTGTCGACGTACTGCCAGTAGCCGAAGGCGTAGTAGTTGGGGTCGGCGGAGCCCTGGGAGGGGTTGTTGGAGGTGGGGCCGAAGGAGACCAGTGAGGCGATCTTCCCTTCGCCGGCGCGGGCGTTGGGGTTGGCGGCCAGGGCAGGGTCGCTGGTGCGGGGCTGGAGCGGGACGCGGGAGCGGTTGAACCGGGCATCCGGGTCGGTGGCCGGATCCCAGCTGAGGATCGTGCTGGGGTACCAGTAGGAGGCGTACGGCTGGCTGCCCGGGCCGGCGGGTGCCGTGGGCAGCGGCGCGGCAGCCGTGGGCGGCGGCGCGGCGGCCGTCACGGGTGCGGCCCAGGCGGAGGGCGTGGCGGTGAGTGCGGCCGTCGCGAGGACTGCGCTGAGCAGCAGGGGTAGGCGTCGTGACATGCGGGGGCTCCGATCGGGCGGAGGGGTGGGGGCGGGCCCGCCGTCGCGGACGGGGGCCGGCCGCATGCGGGCGTGCCGGTGCTGAACCGAGGGGAGCCGGAGGCCACAGGAACGGGCAGCAGGAGCGGACCCTCTCGGCGCAGCGAGGCTAAACCGGTTCAGAACGGGTGTCAACGACCCGGACAACAACCACCCGACGGAGTCAGGAACCGGCACCCGGAGGAGTCAGGGCCCGGCGCCCGGAGGAGTCAGGGCCCGGCACCGAGGGAGTCAGGAACCGCTGCCCGGCGGGGAGGTGGACTCCCGCACCGTCAGCCGGGGCGTCGGCATCTGGAGGTCGCGGTCGGGCCCGGCGCCGTCCAGGGCCTCCAGCAGGCTGCGCGCGACCTGCTCGCCGAGCGCGAAGGTGTCCCGGCTGAGCGCGGTCAGCGGCGGGTGGACGATCCGGGCGAGCACCGAGTCGTCGAAGGAGACGATGGACAGCTCCCCGGGCACCGAGACGCCCATCTCCCCCGCCACGCCCAGCCCGGCGACGGCCATCACGTCGCTGTCGTAGACGATCGCGGTGGGCCGCCCGGGCCGGGAGAGCAGGGTGCGGGTGGCCGCCGCGCCCTCGGCGTCGCTGAAGTCGGTGGGCACCGACAGCGCCTCCTCCAGTCCGAGCCGGCGCGAGGCGTCGCGCAGCGCGCGGATCCGGCGCTGGGTGTGCTGGAAGTGCGGCAGCCCGGCGAGGTGGGCGATCCGGCGGTGCCCGATGGCGGCCAGGTAGTCGACGATGGAGAGCATCGCCTCCCGGTCGTCGGCCCAGATCCGCAGCTGGTTGCCGCCCTTGCCGGGCCCGCCCAGGACGACGGCGGGCAGCCCGAGTTCGTCCAGGACGGGCAGCCGCGGGTCCTTGACCTGGAGGTCCACCACGATGAACCCGTCCACCCGGTGCTCGGAGGCCCAGCGCCGGTAGACCCCGATCTCGGCGGCGGTGTCCTCGACCACCATCAGGTGCAGGGCGACCGAGCTGGCCGAGAGCACGGCCTGGAGGCCGGAGAGCAGTTGGCTGAAGAACGGCTCGACGCCGATGGTGCGGGCCGGGCGGGCGATCACCAGGCCGACGGCGTCGGAGCGGGCGCCGCCGAGGGCGCGGGCGGCGCTGTGCGGGCGCCAGTTCATCTCCTCGGCGACCCGCAGGATCCGGTCCCTGGTCGCCTCGCTGACACCGGGGCGGCCGTTGAGCGCGAAGGAGACCGCGCCCTTGGAGACGCCGGCCTGGCGCGCGATGTCGGCGATCGTCGGTCTGCCCACAGGATCCGACTCCTCTCTTGACAGTCAAGTTTAGGCGGGAGCATAGTCCCTGCCAGAGCTAGACCGGTTTAGTTAAGCAGGTTCTGACACACCACCACCCATCCCAGAACCCCAGGACCACCGGGAGACCCTCATGCGAAGAATCTGGGCGGCACTGACCACCACGGCCCTCACCGCGGCGGCCCTCACCGGCTGCGGACTCGGCTCCGGAGACACCAAGAGCAGCGACAACGTGGCGAGTGCGGCCGCCACCGGTGAGGTCAAGGGCAAGGTCTCGATCCAGACCTGGGCGCTCAAGCCGAAGTTCACCGACTACATGCAGGGCGTGATCGACGGCTTCAAGAAGAAGTACCCCGGCGTCGAGGTCGACTGGCTGGACCAGCCCGGCGAGGGCTACTCCGACAAGGTGCTCAGCCAGGCCGCCTCCGGCACCCTGCCCGACGTGGTCAACCTCCCGCCGGACTTCGCCTTCCCGCTGGCCAAGAAGGACGTCCTGCTGGACGTCGCCAAGGCCGACCCGAAGCTCGCGGACGAGTACGTGGCCGGCGGCGTGAGCGCCTACCGCTACCGCGGCTACCAGGGCACCTTCGGCTACCCCTGGTACCTCAACACCGATGTGAACTACTGGAGTTCCGACCTCCTGACGAAGGACGGGCTGGACCCGAAGAAGCCCCCGACCACCCTGGACGAGCTGATCGCCCAGGCCCGGGTGATGAAGGAGAAGTCCGGCGGCCAGGCCTACCTGATGAGCCGCAAGCCCGGCCTCGGCGACCTCTACAACATCGGCGTCAAGATCATGGCCGACGACGGCAAGTCCTTCACCTTCAACACCCCGGAGGCCGCTGCACTGCTCGACAAGTACCGCGACGCCTTCAAGGAGGGCCTGATGCCGAACGGGGTGCTCACCGACACCTACGCCGGCAACTCCAAGCTGTTCAGCGCCGGGACCGCGGCCTGGACCACCGGCGGCGGCAACTTCATCACCAGCCTCGCCACCGACAACCCCACCCTGGCGCCGAAGGTCGTCCCGTCCCCCGCGATGGGCACCCCGCCGCTGTACGTCCAGGGCCTGTCCATCCCGAAGAACACCAAGAACCCGGCCGCCGCGGTCGCCCTGGCCCGCTGGGTCACCAGCCCGGAGAACCAGGCCGCCTTCGCCCACCTGACCAGCGTCTTCCCGTCCACCAAGGCCTCCGCGAGCGACCCGTTCTTCAGCAAGAGCGACGGCACCAACGCGGGCGACGCCAAGGTGATCGCCTTCACCTCGCTCGCCAAGGCCGAGCTGATCCAGCCGGTCGAGGTGGACGACGCGATGGGCACCGTCGTCAAGCAGCAGTTCGCCCTCGCCATCAGCGGCCAGAGCAGCTCCCAGCAGGCCCTGGACACCGCCGTGGAGCAGTGCAACAAGCTGCTCAAGGGCTGATCCCCCGCAGCCGCGGCCTCACCGTCCCGACGTCCCGACGAACCGCAGTCCCGTACCCCCTACCGGCGAAGCGGCGGGTCCTCCCCCACACCCGCCGCCCCGGGCCTCGCACACCCCCGGGGCCTGTACCACCCCGGGCCCCGGAAGGCCCAGCCCCAGGAAGGCATCCGCATGACCCACCGGCGCTGGTTCACTCCCTGGCTGCTCGCCGGCCCCGCGATACTCTGGCTGGCCGTCTTCAACCTCTGGCCGGCCGTCAACACGGTGATCCTCTCCTTCACCAACGCCAAGCCCATCGGCGGCGGCCGGTTCACCGGCCTGGAGAACTACGGCCGGCTGCTGGACGACGCCCAGCTCGCCGACGCCCTGCTCAACAGCATCGTGTTCATGCTGGTCTGCCTCCCCCTGCTGACCGTCCTGCCGCTGCTGCTCGCCCTGCTGGTGCAGCGCCGGATCCCCGGCATCACCTTCTTCCGCACCGCCTTCTACACCCCGGTGATCGCCTCCGCCGTCGTGGTGGCACTGATCTGGGGCTGGGTGCTGGACGACCGGGGCCTGGTCAACGGCCTGCTCCAGGAGGGCGGCCTGGCCGACTCCCCGGTCCCCTTCCTCACCGACCGCTGGCTGCTGCTGTTCAGCGCGATCGCCCTGACCGTCTGGAAGGGGCTCGGCTACTACATGGTGATCTACCTCTCCGCCCTCGCCAACGTCCCGCACGAGCTGCACGAGGCGGCGGCCGTGGACGGCGCGAGCCCGCTGCGCCGCTTCTGGCACATCACCCTGCCGGGGGTGCGCCCGACCATGGTGCTCATCTCCGCGCTCATCTCGGTGAGTTCGCTGCGCGTCTTCTCCGAGTTGTACGTGCTCTCCAACGGACTGGGCGGCCCCGGCGGCCGCGACATGTCGGTGGTGATGCTGATCCAGATGTACAGCCGCGGCTTCAACGGCCACCTGGGCTACGCCTCCGCGCTCAGCCTGCTGCTGTTCGTCGTCACCCTCGGCCCGATGCTGTTCCTGCTGCGGCTGAACCGGAAGGCGGCCTGAACCCGTGACCACCGCGACCACCGACCCCCGCCGCAAGCCCGACCCGAGCGCCGAGGGGGGCAGGAGGACCAAGGGGGCCAAGGAGGCCAAGGGCGGCGCCCGCGGCTTCAACACCCCCTCCCGCGCCCGGACCGCCTCCCGTTACCTGCTCCTGCTGCTCGTCCTGCTGCTGGTGATCGGCCCCTTCCTCTGGCAGCTGTCCACCGCCCTCAAGGGCCCCACCGAGGACGTCTACACCCGCACCCCGAGCTTCCTGCCCGACCAGCCCACCCTAGGCAACTTCGGCAAGGTCGCCGACACCATCCCGGTGTGGACGTACGCCCTCAACTCGCTGACCGTCGCGGCCGTCTGCATCGCCGGCAACGTGGTCGGCTGCACTCTGGCCGGCTACGCCCTGGCCCGACTGCGCTTCCGCGGCGCCCGGCTGCTCCTCGGCCTCTTCCTGGCCACCCTGGTGCTGCCCGGCGAGGTCACCATCGTCTCCCAGTACGTGCTGGTGCGCGGCCTCGGCCTGGCCGACAGCCTGGCCGGGGTGGCCCTGCCCGGGGCGATCGCGATGCTCAACGTGCTGCTGATGCGCACCGCCTTCGCCGCCGTACCGGCCGAGCTCGACCAGGCGGCGCTGGTGGACGGCGCCAACGTCTGGCAGCGGCTGTGGTACATCGGTCTGCCGAACGTGCGCGGCATGCTCAGCGTGATCGTCATCTTCACCTTCATCGGTGCCTGGGACGACTTCCTCTGGCCGCTGATCGTGCTCAACGACCCGCAGAAGTACACCCTGACCGTCGGGCTCCAGTACCTCAACGGCACCTTCTCCGCCAATCCCCGGCTGATCGCGGCCGGCACCATGATCGCGTTCCTGCCGATCGTCGTGGTGTTCGCCGTCTGCCAGCGCTTCTTCTTCCAGGGCGTCGAGGAGGGAGCCGTCAAGGGCTGAGCCCCCGAGGACGAGAACACCGTCCGTACGCCCCGACCCAGTTGAGGTAGCCCACCCGTGACCCCCGTGACCACCGATTCCGCCGCTTCCACCGCTTCCACCACTCCGAAGGCCCCGCGCTTCGGCGTCAACTACACCCCCAGCAAGGGCTGGTTCCACCACTGGCTCGACTTCGACCTGGACGCCGTGCGCGCCGACTTCGACTCCGTCGCCGCCCTCGGCCTGGACCACGTCCGGGTCTTCCCGCTCTGGCCGCTGTTCCAGCCCAACCGCACCCTGATCCGCCCGCGCGCCGTCGAACAGCTGACCGCACTCGTGGACGCGGCCGGCGAACGCGGCCTGGACGTCGCGGTGGACGGCCTCCAGGGCCACCTGTCCAGCTTCGACTTCCTGCCCGCCTGGACGCAGACCTGGCACCGCCGCAACCTGTTCACCGACCCCGGGGTCCTGGACGGCCAGGCCGCCTACCTGCGCACCCTCGCCGGGGCCCTGCGCGAACGCCCGAACTTCCTCGGGATGACGCTCGGCAACGAGATCAACCAGTTCTCCGGCGCCCCGCACCCCGACCCCGACCGCTGCACCCCCGCCGAGGCGGAGGCCTGGCTGCGCCGGATGCTCACCGCCTGCGAGGACGGCGCGCCCGGGCGGCTGCACCTGCACGCCTCCTACGACGCGGCCTGGTACCTGGACGAACACCCCTTCACACCCTGGCACTCGGCCCGCCTCGGCGGCGCCACCGCCGTGCACTCCTGGGTCTTCAACGGCACCGCCCAGCGCTACGGCGCCCACTCCACCGCCACCGCCCAGCACGCCGCGTACCTGGTCGAGCTGTCCAAGGCCTGGGCGGACGACCCGGCCCGCCCGGTCTGGCTGCAGGAGGTCGGCGCGCCCGCCCCGCACATCACCGCCGCGGACGCGGCCCGGTTCACCGGCGCCACCGTCGAGGCCGTGCTGGACTGCCCGGACCTCTGGGGCGTCACCTGGTGGTGCTCCCACGATGTGGACCGCTCGCTCGTCGACTTCCCCGAACTGGAGTACAGCCTCGGCCTGTTGACCACCGACCGGACGGTCAAACCGGCCGGCGCCCGGCTCGCCGAGGCCGCAGCCGACGCCCGCCGCAGCTGGCAGCCGCCCAAGCCGCGCGGCACCGCCGTGGTGGTCGCCACCGGTGACGAGGTCACCTCCCCGCGCCGCGCGGACTGCGGCCCCGGCGGCCCGGTGTACGAGGCCTTCATGCGCCTCGCCGAGGCCGGCGCCCGCCCGACCACCGTGCTCGCCGAACGCGCCGGGGACGCGGCGCACCTGGCGGCGCGCGGTATCACCGAGGTGGTCCACCCCGCCGACGTAGGTTCTCTGTAGCCGTACCCCGCTGTAGCCGTCCCCCCTTGAAGCCGTCCCCGCTTGAAGCCACCCTCCCCCAGCAACTGCCCTCCCGCACGCAACGGAGCCTGCCGCCATGCACGATGACCGCACCCTCGTCGAGTCCCGCCTCAAGCGCGTCCTGGAGGAGCGCATCCTCCCGGCCGTGTACCCGGAGTCCGTCCCGCTGGAGGTCGGCATCTGGACCGCCCCCGGCGAGCCCGTCCCGGTCGCCGAGGGCCTGGCCGCGCCGCGCACCCCGATCGCCGTCGGCGACGCCTGGGGCGCGCCCTGGGGCACCAGTTGGCTGACGGTGTCCGGCACGGTGCCGCAGGCCTGGGCCGGACGGACGGTCGAGGCACTGATCGACCTCGGCTTCGACGCCAACATGCCCGGCTTCCAGTGCGAGGGCCTGGTCTACCGCCCGGACGGCAGCCCGGTGAAGGGCCTCAACCCGCGCAACCAGTGGGTGCGGATCGCCGCCCCGGCGGCCGGCGGCGAGCAGGTGCTGCTGCACGTCGAGGCCGCCGCCAACCCGGTGATCCTGGACTACCACCCCTTCCTGCCGACCGAGTTGGGCGACAAGGAGACGGCCGGGGACCGTCCGCAGTACAAGCTCGCCCGGATGGACCTCGCCGTCTTCGACGACACCGTCTGGCAGCTGTCGCTGGACCTGGAGGTGCTCGGCGAGCTGATGGCCGAGCTCCCGGTGGACGGCGCCCGCCGCTGGGAGGTGCTGCGCGCGGTCGAGCGCGCACTGGACGCGATCGACCTCCAGGACGTCAACGGCACGGCCGCCGCGGCCCGTTCGGAGCTGACCGCCGTCCTGGCCGCGCCCGCCGTGCCGTCCGCGCACCGGATCAGCGCGATCGGCCACGCCCACATCGACTCCGCCTGGCTGTGGCCGCTGCGCGAGACGGTGCGCAAGGTGGCCCGGACCACCGCCAACATGACCGCCCTGCTGGAGGACGAGCCGGAGTTCCGCTACACCATGTCCCAGGCGCAGCAGTACGCCTGGATCAAGGAGCACCGCCCGGAGGTGTACGCCCGGGTGCGCAAGGCCGTCGCCGAGGGCCGGTTCGTCCCGGCGGGCGGCATGTGGGTGGAGTCCGACACCAACATGCCGAGCTCGGAGGCGATGGCCCGGCAGTTCGTGCACGGCAAGCGGTTCTTCCTGGAGGAGTTCGGGGTCGAGAACCACGAGGCCTGGCTGCCCGACACCTTCGGCTTCACCGGCGGCCTGCCGCAGATCATCCGCAACGCCGGCTCCAAGTGGCTGCTGACCCAGAAGATCTCCTGGAGCCAGGTGAACAGGTTCCCGCACCACACCTTCCTCTGGGAGGGCATCGACGGGACCCGCATCTTCACCCACTTCCCGCCCGTGGACACCTACAACTGCTCCATGAAGGGCAGCGAGATCGCCCACGCGGCACGGAACTTCAAGGACAAGGGGGTGGCCCGGCACTCGATCGCCCCGACCGGCTGGGGCGACGGCGGCGGCGGGACGACCCGCGAGATGGTCGGCAAGGCCGCCCGGATGCGGGACTTGGAGGGCTCGGCCACCGTCCGCTGGGAGAACCCCGCCGAGTTCTTCGCCAAGGCCGAGGCCGAGTACCCCGACCCGCCGGTCTGGGTCGGCGAGCTCTACCTGGAGCTGCACCGGGCCACCCTGACCAGCCAGGCGAAGACCAAGCAGGGCAACCGGCGCAGCGAGAACCTGCTGCGCGAGGCCGAACTCTGGTGCTCCACCGCCGCGTTGCGCGCGGGCGCCGAGCAGCCGTACGCGTACCCGTACGAGCAGTTGGACCGGATCTGGAAGACGGTGCTGCTGCACCAGTTCCACGACATCCTGCCCGGCTCCTCGATCGCCTGGGTGCACCGCGAGGCCGAGGCCACCTACGCGGCGCTGGCCCGGGAGCTGGCGGAGCTGATCGACGCGGCCCAGCAGGCACTGGCCGGATCCGCCGACGGCGGGCGGGAGTTGGTGTTCAACTCCGCTCCGCACGCCCGTTCGGCCGTCCCGGCGGGCGGCGCGGCCGTCGCCACCACGGACGCCCCGGCCGCCACCGTCACTGCGCTCGACGGCGGCGGGTTCACGCTGCGCAACGGCCTGCTGGAGGTGGTGGTCGACGCCGACGGCCTGATCGGCTCGGCCGTCGAGCTCGCCACCGGCCGGGAGACCGTCGCCCCCGGCAGCCGGGCCAACCTGCTCCAGCTGCACCCCGACTTCCCCAACATGTGGGACGCCTGGGACGTGGACCAGTTCTACCGCAACACCGTCACCGACCTGACCGGCGTCGACTCCCTCACCGCCACGGCCGCCGACGGCCGGGCCGAGGTCAGGATCGCCCGCTCCTTCGGCTCCTCCACCGTCGTCCAGACCCTCACCCTGCACCCGGGCGAGCAGCGGCTCGACATCGACACCGAGGTCGACTGGCACGAGACCGAGAAGTTCCTCAAGGCCGCCTTCCCGCTGGACGTCCACACCGAGCGGTACGCCGCCGAGACCCAGTTCGGCCACCTCTACCGGCCCACCCACACCAACACCAGCTGGGACGCCGCCAAGTTCGAGGCCTGCAACCACCGCTTCGTCCACCTGGACGAGCCCGGCTGGGGCGTCGCGCTGGTGACCGCCTCCACCTACGGCCACGACGTCACCCGCACCGTGCGCGCCGACGACGGCGGCACCACCACCACGGTCCGCTTCTCGCTGCTGCGCGCCCCGCGCTTCCCCGACCCGAAGACCGACCAGGGGCTGCACCGCTTCCGGCACGCGCTGGTCCCCGGCGCCGCGATCGGCGACGCCGTCCGCGAGGGCTACCGGATCGGCCTGCCCGAGCGGCGGGTCACCGGCACCGCCGAGCGGGTCGCGCCGCTGGTCGAGGTGGACCACGACGCCCTGGTGGTCAGCGCCGTCAAGCTCGCCGACGACCGCAGCGGCGACCTGGTCGTCCGGGTCTACGAGGCCGGCGGCGGCCGCGCCCGGGGCCGGCTCAGCACCTCCTTCCCGCTGGCCGGCGCCGTCCCCTGCGACCTGCTGGAACGGCCCTGGGACGGCACCCGCGGCGAGGTGACGGTCGAGGACGGCGCGGTGCACCTCGCGCTGCGCCCGTTCGAACTCGTCACGCTGCGCCTCACCCCCGCCCGCTGACCGACGTACGGTGAAGGCGCCCCGGCCCGCCCGGCCGGGGCGCCGCCGACCCCTCCTGGAGCCCGCCATGCCGCTCACCCCCCTGTTCGCCGCCGTCGACGTCGGCGGCACCAAGATCGCCGGCGCCCTGGTCGACGGCACCGGCCGGCTGCGGCACCGGCTGCAACTGCCCACCCCCGCCCGGGAGCCGGGCCCGGCCGTGCTCGCCGTCGTGCACAAGGTGCTGGACCAGCTGGCCGGCACCCCCGACTGGGCCGCCGTGACGGCCGTCGGCATCGGCAGCGCCGGCCCGGTCGACCTCGCCGACGGCACCGTCAGCCCGGTCAACATCCCCGGCTGGCGGGGCTTCCCGCTGGTCGCCGAGGTCGCCGCGCACCCGGCGGTGGCCGGACTCCCGGTCCGCCTGGCGGGCGACGGCGTCGCGATGGCCGCCGCCGAGCACTGGCAGGGCGCCGCCCGGGGCGCCGCCAACGCGCTCTGCCTCGTGGTGTCCACCGGCGTCGGCGCCGGACTGGTGCTGGACGGCGCCGTGCGCCCCGGCCCCAGCGGCAACGCCGGCCACCTCGGGCACATCACCGTCGACCTGGACGGCGAGCCCTGCCCGTGCGGCTCCCGCGGCTGCCTGGAGGGCCTCGCCAGCGGCACCGCGATCGCCCGCCGGGCCCTCGCCGAGGGCTGGCGCCCGCCCGGCGAGGACGCCACCGCCCGCGCCGTGGCCGCCTCCGCCGCCGCGGGCGACCCGGTCGCGCTGGCCTCCTTCGACCGGGCCGCCCAGGCCCTGGCCGCCGGGATCGCCGCCACCGCCGCCCTGGTCGACCTCCACCGGGTGGTGGTCGGCGGCGGCGTCGCCACCGCCGGGGAGGTGCTGTTCGCCCCGCTCGCCCGCCACCTGGACCGCTACGCCGCCCTGTCCTACGTCCGAGGCCTGGACGTGCGCCGCGCCGAGCTCGGCACCGACGCCGGGCTGATCGGCGCCGCCGCGCTCTGCCGCTGACAGCCCCGGGAGACCCCTGGCATGCCGCCCTACACCCTGCTCGACAACCCGGTCCGCCACTACCCCTGGGGCTCCCCCACCGCCATCCCCGCCCTCACCGGCACCGCCCCCGACGGCACCCCGCAGGCCGAACTGTGGATGGGCGCCCACCCCTCCGCGCCCTCCCGGGCCGGCGGCCGGGCGCTCGACGCACTGATCGCCGCCGACCCGGACGGCCTGCTCGGGCCGGACACCGTACGGCGGTTCGGCCCGGAACTGCCCTTCCTGTTCAAGGTGCTGGCCGCCGACCGGGCGCTCTCCCTGCAGGTCCACCCCACCCGCGCCCAGGCCGAGGCCGGGTACGCCGCCGAAGAGGCCCGGGGCATCCCGCCCACCGCCCCGGAGCGGGTGTACAAGGACCGCTCCCACAAGCCCGAACTGCTGGGCGCCCTCGGTGACTTCGAGGCCCTCTGCGGCTTCCGCCCGACCGCCGCCACGGCCCGGCTGCTGGACGCCCTCGGCGTGCTCGCCCCCTGGGCGGCCACCCTGCGCGAGCGGCCCGCCGCCGAGGCACTGCCCGCACTGCTGCGCCGGGCACTGGCCGCCGACGCTCCCCAACTCACCACCGTGGCCGGGGCGCTGCGCCGCACCGCCGCCTCCGGCGGCCCCCACGCGGACACCTGCGCGGCCTACGCCCGGCTCGCCGAGGAGTACCCCGGCGACCCTGGCCTGCTCGCCGCGCTGCTGCTCAACCACGTCCGGCTCACCGCCGGCCAGGCGCTCTACCTCGCCGCCGGGGTGCCGCACGCGTACCTCCGGGGCGTGGGCGTCGAGTTGATGGCCAACTCGGACAACGTGCTGCGCGGCGGGCTCACCGGCAAGCACGTCGACGTGGCCGGACTGCTGGCCGTCACCGACTTCCGGGCGGCCGCGCCCGCCGTCCTCGAAGCCCGCCCACTGACCGCCGTCGAGGCCGAATTCCCGTCCCCTGCCGAAGAGTTCCGGCTCTCCCGACTGCACCCGTCGGCCGCCCCCGTCCGGATCGAGCTGCCCACCCCGCAGATCCTGCTCTGCACCGCGGGCAGCGCCCGGCTGCACGCCCCCGGACACCCCGGCCTCGACCTGCCCCGGGGCGCCTCGGCGTACCTGCCCCCGGGCGCCGGGCCGGTCAAGCTGACCGGGCCGGGCGCGGAGCTGTTCCGGGCCACCACCGGCCGCTGGGGCGCGTCCTGGGCGCCCTGACCCGCAGGGTTGTGCACGCGGGGTTGTTCACGCGGGGTTGTTCACGCGGGCAGCGGGTGGCCGAAGAGCAGGTCGTAGCCGTCCGGCAGCTGCTCGACCACCCGGTCGACCAGCTCCCCCGGGACGAGCTCGGCCAGGGTGCTCAGCACCGCCCCGATGTCCCACTGCGCGGTCGCGGTCGTGGCGCCGTCGATCCAGCCCACCACGGCCTCGACGAAGCGCTCGGCGGTCAGCGGCTCGGCGGCGGGCCAGGCGTCCCGGAGCAGCGTCGCGTACGTGGCGGGCAGCGCCCCGGCGAGTTCGCCGCGCTCCGAACCCACCAAGTGCTCACCCAGCAGGCAGAGCACGACCCGGACGGCGTGGTCCGCCTCCGCCTCGCCCCGGTACTCGCCGCGCTCCACGACACGGGCGAGGAAGTCCTCCCAGGAGATGGTCATCGCGTCCTCCTTCCGGTCGGCGGGACCGGGCCGGGTCGGCGGCCGATGGTCCAGGGAGGCTGCTGGTCGCAGCCCGTCACCGCCGGGGGACGTACCGGTTCCCGTGCTGCTCAGCGTACTGCGCTCCGGACCGGGCGGACCCGCCGCTGCGGGTGGGGCGGCGGTCCTGAACGGAACCCTGACGCCGTGCCCTTGCGGTGCGGCGGAAGCGGTCCGGGAGGGGCCGGACGGGAGGGGCCGGACCGACGGATCGACGCCGTTGTCGATCACGCCGCCGGCCCGCGCCGTCACCGGCACGGGAGCCCACGGTCGCCGGGCGGCTCAGTCGCCGGGCGGCTCAGCGGGCGGTTCGGCGGGCGGTTCAGCCCGCCGAGGTACGACACCGCCGACGCGGACCGCGCGGCGAGCCCACCCCGCCACCCAGCCGGGCCGGCGCCCAGCGCACCGGGTCCGACTCCGAGGCCGGGACCGGCGCCTGCACCGACGCCTGCGCCCGGGCCGCCGCAGCGGCACCAGCGGCAGCGGCAGCGGGAAGGCCGCCCGCCCGGCGGTCGCCACGCGCCGTGTCCGGCGCCGGGCCGGCCGCCGAGACCGACATAAACGCCGCCAGAAAGCGCCGCTCGTTCTGGCTGAGTTTGCGCGAACGCCCGGATTCCGGGTCCCGTGCGACCACCACGGTCCGCGCCCGCATAAACGTGAGCGGTTCCCGGCAGACATTCACCTCGACGTGCGCGGAACTCCGCCCGAGGTGTTCCACCGTCAGCCGCACCGACAAAGGCTCGGGGCGGTGGTGCAACTGTTCCAGGTAATCGATCTCGTGCCGGGCGATAATGAATCCGGACGGGAACAGCGATTGCCGGACGGCGGTCGCGTGGTGGCGGAACAGGTCGTAAATCCCCTCCTGGACGTAGCCGACCAGCCGGGCGTTGTTGATGTGCCCGTTCTCGTCGACGTCGCTCCACCGGGTGGGGCAGGACAGCACGTGCACGCCCGGACGCAGGGCGCTCACTGCTCCGTCAGCCCGGCGCCGGCGACGGTGGGGAGCAGCGCCCGCTGCAACCTGGCGTAGTAGCCGGACTGTTCGGCCGCCATCCGGGCCGCGGTCCAGCCCTCCTCGGCCGCCTCCGCGGCGGCCTGCACGACCAGGCTGTCGAGCACCGTGTCGACCGACCGGCAGAGTGCGGCGACCGCCGCGAGTCGCTCGGTCACGTCCGCCGTTCCGGCCGCATTCCGGGCCGGAAATGCCGCCAGCGAGTCGACCGCGAGCTGCAGATCGTCGATGACGTCCGACCGGCTTTCCTCCGGGGAATTCCGCATGCTTTTCTCCAGGACCAATTCGGGCCGTTACGGCCCGGTAGCTGACGTTCGAATACACCCGATCGGTGTCGGCCCCCCGACGGCTTCGACGCTATCCCAGTCGGCGCAGGTCCGCAGATGGTTTTCGGACGCTGAGGGGAAACTGACTTCCATTGGAGTAGTTTGCCGGGGTACACAATATGCCCCATCAGCCGAACGCGGTAAGCAGAACGGGTGGTATCGCCGACCCGCCGACCAAGATCGACTACTGTCCGTCACGGATCTGCTACCAGCCACCCCACCAGCGCGCCTTGTACAGCTGCGTGCCGGTCAACTTCCACGTCCTCTCGGGGCGGTGCAGGCGGATCACCGAGGTGCACCAGTCGCAGGCCGGGGAGTGGTCCGGGACCACCGTGAGCAGCCGCCCGGTGCCGGGCTCGTCACCGATGCTCTTGACGTCCCGCTCCTCGGCCGGATCTGCGGAACGGGCGGGATCGGCGGGATCGGCCAGATGGACGGCGGTGAACCCGTCGGCGGCGGGGTCGTACTGCCAGAGGCCGTTCAGGGTGCTCACCCAGAACCGGCCCGGCGAGCCCAGGACGGGCGCGAGGTCATGACCGCCCTGGTCGGGCAGCGGGGCGCTGCGGACCGCCGTCAGGGCGGGCGCGTCCGGGTCCCCGCCGACCCGCAGCCCGGTCAGCTCTCCGTCGCCGAGCACCCAGAGCAGGCCGGACCGCTCGTCCCAGTGCACCCCGTGCGCGCCGGAGAGCCGGAACGTCGCATGGGCGGTGGCCCGGGAGCCCTGCGAGGCGGCGTACAGCCGTACCCACCCGCCGGCGCTCGCGGCGACCGCGACGTTGCCGTCCGGGAGCAGCTCGATGCTGTGCGGATTGACGTCCCCGCCGAGGTCCGCCGCCCAGCGGCTGGCGCCGGTGGCGGTGTCGACGACGGCGACGAGCCCGCCGGAGGCCGTGGTCAGCAGGTAGTGCCGGCCCTCCAGGGTCCGGCCCTTCGCCTCGTCCGGGTCGGTCCAGCTCTGCTCGGGGTCCAGGTCGCCGAGGTCGGACGCCCGGTCGGCCGCCCAGGACCACACCACGGGCGGACGGTCGACGCCCTGGTACCCCGTCAGCTCCTCGACCCCCCGCAGCACGAGGACGCGGCGGGACGCCTGGTCCACGGCGGCCACCTCCCCGTCCTGCGCGGTGTCCGGTGCGGCGGACGCGGCGCGGGTGACGGACGCGCCATGGGCAACGGACGCGGCACGGGCGGCATACGCGCGGCCCGCGGGCACGCAGAGCAGCAGGGCGAGGCACAGGGCCGGCAGGGTTCTCCTCAGCACGCCCCAACGGTGCACGGCGCACGGCGCGGCACCCGGCGGACCAGCCGCGCGCCTCGGCCGAACGGCCCGTCAGATTCGCCCGGAGACCAGGTCCGCGACCCGGGCGATCGGCGAGGTGGTGGCCCGTCCGGCCGCCTCCTGCCGGTCGGCGGCGTGGTACGCGGCGTACATCGCCTGCACCCCCAGCCAGCGCAGCGGCTCCGGCTCCCAGCGCCGCACGGTGTGCCCCACCCAGGGCAGCGCGGTGAGTTCGGTGTCCCGCCCCAGCACCAGGTCGCGCAGGGTGCGGCCGGCCAGGTTGGTGGTGGTCACCCCGCTGCCGACGTACCCGCCCGCCCAGCCGAGCCCGCTCGCCCGGTCCAGCTCCACCGTCGCGCACCAGTCCCGGGGGACGCCCAGCACCCCGGCCCAGGCGTGGTCGATCCGGGCGTGCGCGGCGGCGGGGAAGAAGTCGTTCAGGATCCGGCGCAGCTGGCGCACCGTCTCCACCTGGGTACTGCCGTCCGAGTCCGTCCGCGAGCCGAAGCGGTACGGCACGCCCCGCCCGCCGAGGGCGATCCGGTCGTCGGCGGTCCGCTGGGCGTACATGTAGGCATGCGCGAAGTCCCCGAGCACCTCCCGGCCCTGCCAGCCGGCCTCCGCCCAGAACTCCGCGGGCAGCGGCTCGGTGGCCACCATCGCCGAGTTCATCGGCAGCCAGGTCCGCCGCTCGCCGCGCAGCCCGGCGGTGAACCCCTCGGTGGCGCGCAGCACGCGGTCGGCGGTGACGGTGCCGTACGGCGTCACGGCGCGCGGACGGCGGCCGTCGCCGCCGGGGACGATCCCGGTGACGGGTGTGCCCTCGTACACCTCGACCCCCAACTCCCGTACCACCCGCGCCAGGCCGCGCACGAGCTTGGCCGGCTGGATCCGGGCCCCGTACGGGGACCACGCCCCGCCGAGGACGCCCGCGGCATTGACGCGCCCGCCGGCCTCCTTCGCGGAGAGCTCTTCCACCCGGCCCTCTCCGTAGCCCCGCTCGGTTTCGACGAAGGCCTTCAACCGCTCCAACTGCGGCCCGCTCCGGGCCACTTCGAGCACCCCGCCCCGGACGACGTCCGCCTCGATCCCCTCCGCGGCCGCGGTCTCCACGACCTCGCCGACCGCTGCGTCCATCACCCGCTGCATCGCCGCCGCCCGGCCCCGGCCGTACGTCCTGGCGAAGGCCCCGCGGCCGGCGAAGCCGTTGTACAGCCACCCGCCGTTGCGCCCCGAGGCGCCGTAGCCGCAGAATCGGCGCTCCAACAGGGCTACCCTCAGAGCGGGTTCGGCCTTCTTCACGTAGTAGGCGGTCCACAGTCCGGTGTACCCGCCGCCGACGACGCAGACGTCCACGTCCCGGTCTCCCGGCAGGGCAGGGCCCGACAGCGGAACCCCCTCCGCCGCGTACCAGAACGACACCTCGCCGTTGACCGCTGCCACCGGAACCTCCCACACCGTCGCCGACCTGCCCGGACGCTACTCCGGGCCGCTCACGGGGCAACACCCGCACACTGCCAGGATCGGGCCGCCGGACCAGCCACCCTGTCAGTCCCCCAGCAGGTCCAGCGCCCGGGTCCAGCTGTACGACCCGGGCGTGAACTCCGCGATCCGCACGCCCATCCGCCGCAGCCGCTCCAGGCTCTCCCCGTACGCCGGGTGCGCCGCCTGGGCCGCGCTCAGACAGGGCTGGACGGCGACGGGGATGCCCCAGCCGTAGGACTCGCAGAGGATGCCCAGCGCGAGGGTGTCCGAGATCCCGGCGCTCCACTTGTTGATCGTGTTGAAGGTGGCCGGCGAGACCACCAGCGCGTCCGGGTCGGGCAGCGGACGGGGATCCCCGGGCTTCCGCCAGGCGGACCGGATCGGGAAACCCGCCTGCTCCTCAAGCCCTTCCACGTCGATGAACCCCATCGCCAACGGAGTCGCCACCACCCCGACGGACCACCCCCGCCCCTGCGCGGCGGAGACCAACTCCGGCACGCCATTGGCCACTCCGGCCGCACACACCACCACATAGAGCATCGGCATCACCCGCACGCCCCTCTCTTACCTAGCAGCCCACCACCAGATCCGCATGCACGATCTTCCCGCACACCTCCACCGAGGCCCCCCAACGCCCGCCCCCGGCGCCCCTCCGATCCCATGACTCCGAGTCGGAGTCACCACACTCTCCGTAGCCGTACTATTGGCCCAGCCTTCAGGAGAGCGAGCGGTGGCGCGTCAACCAGACCCGAGCGAAGTCATCGAAGGGCGAGCAGAATCAGACTCCTCCTGCTCGCCGACATCATCCCGTCGCCCCGGAGAGGTCCATCATGAGGCCGACCACCACCGACACCGAGGCCTGGAACGCCCACCTCGCCGAGGGCAACGCGCGACAGGCGCGCAAGCGCGTCTCGGCGGACGTCATCCTGCGCGACGACGTCGGCCGGATCCTCACCGTCAACCCGACCTACAAACCGGCCTGGGACCTGCCCGGTGGCATGGCGGAGGCCAACGAGCCGCCCGACCGTGCAGCCGTCCGGGAACTGCGGGAGGAACTCGGCCTGAACATCACCGTCCACCGCCTCCTCGTCGTCGACTGGGTCGCCCCGCACGGCCCCTGGGACGATCAACTCGCCTTCGTCTTCGACGCCGGCGTCCTCGCTCCCGCCCTCGCCGCCGCCGTGCGCCCGCACGACGACGAACTCTCCGAGGCCATCTTCCTCCCCGCCGCCGAGGCCGCCGCCAGGCTCCGCCCCCGTCAACGCCGCCGGTTCCAGGCCGCCCTGCACTCGCTCGCCGACGGCCGAACCCGGTACCTGCACAACGGGATTGATCCCACCACCGAGAAGGAATCCCCCATGACCGAGGACGGCCGGATCTTCCGCGAGGCCTGGATCGCCGGGGTGCGCAAGCACTTCCCCGGCGATCCCAAGCCCGGCTACGTCTCCCCCTGGGAGGAGACGCCCGACTGGGAACGGGCTGCCGCAGCCGCCGTGTTCGGCCAGGTCCGCGATTTCATCACCGTCAGCGGCGGGAGCACCTCGAAGCTCACCCGCGAGCAGAAGGGCCGCTTCGTCGCCCTCTGCTGGATCGCCCAGATCCACCACCACATCGCCGCCCCCAAACCCGCCTACACCGCCGACTGGGACGACCTCCCCAAGTGGCAGCAGGAGACCGACGCCGACATCTTCGAGGCCGTCGAACGCCACCTCTGACCCTCCCGCCCGCGCCTGCGAGTCCGCAGGCGCGGGCGCGGGCGCAGACCCGCGCCGCGTCGCCGGAGTTGGTCGCGCGGCCGCCGCGCGAGAAGCGGTCGCCGCGAAGTCGGTCATGGCCGCCCTGACGGACGGTACCTAGCACCACCATCAACTCGGATAGGAGCGCTACTGCCTCCGGCGCGCGCGAACGACATGCTGATGCCGTGCCCGAGGAACGGGCACGGGAGGGAGTCAGGTGTCATGGCGAGCACTCAGCCGACCGGCGTTCATTCGCTCCGTCCGGTCGGCGGGGACGCCGGTTCGGACGCCGGTGCCCGGCGGATCCTTCCGAAGGCCGCGGCCGCTTCGGCGCTCCCCCTGCTGCTTCGCCGGGGGGCCACGGTCCTCACCGCGCTCGGGCTGGCGATGATTCCCTGGCTGGTCTTCCTGCACACCGGACTGCCGGCCACCGCTCGGGCCTCGCACTGGGCCTGGACGTGGACGGGTCTGGACGGCCTTGAGGCGCTCGGCCTGCTCTCCACCGGACTGCTCCTCAGGCGCGGCGACCGCCGGGCCTGCCTGGCCTCCGCCGCGACCTCGGCCCTGCTGCTGGTCGACGCCTGGTTCGACACCATGACGGCCGCCCCGGGTTCGGACTTCACGCAGGCGGCGCTCATGGCGGCCTTCGCCGAGGTGCCGCTGGCGCTGGCCTGCGCGGTTCTCGCGACCCGGACCTTCCCTCGGCCGGGCCGCTGAGCGGAACAGCTCGTGACGTGATCGGCGCGCCTGCGGTCCGGTCCGCAGCGCCGGCGCAAGCCGAGTGCACACAAACACACCTGACTAACCATCAGAACTGCTCTCGATGGCCCTAGTCGGACATTTATGGAGGAATGATGAGGAATTCACGAGCATTGATCGGCGCGGGCGCTGCCGCCGCCGTCGCCACCTGGTGGTTCACCGACTCCGCGCCGTACCCGTACTCCCAGCACTGGCTGCTCGACCTGCCACTGCCGTTCCTGACCTTGAAGCGTCTGGACCACGTGCTGCAGGCCCGGGAGGGCGAGAGGATCCTGGAGATCGGCCCCGGAACCGGCCTGCAGTCGCTGCACGTCGCACCGCAGCTGGGCCCGGACGGGCAGCTGGACATCGTGGACATCCAGCAGGAGATGCTCGACCACGTGGGCCGCCGGGCCAAGGAGCAGGGTGTCGGCACCATCGTGCCGACCTGCGCCGACGCACATGAACTTCCTTTTGCGGACGGCTCGTTCGATGCGGCCTACCTGGTGACGGCGCTGGGCGAGATCCCGGATCCGGCGCGCACGCTGGCCGAGCTGCGCCGGACGTTGAAGCCGTTCGGGCGGTTGGTGGTCGGCGAGTTCTTCGACCGGCACCAGATCCGGCCGTCCTCGCTGATCAGCCTGGCGGAGGGAGCCGGGCTGCGGGTCGCCCGGCTGTACGGTCCGCCGTTCGCGTACTACGCGGTGCTGCGTCCGATCCACGCCTGACGCCACCGTGCGCGCGGCCGCACGGGTGCCCGAGGACCACGACGGGACTGGACGCGCACCAGGGGGCCCGCCCCCGCTCCCGGGGCTCAGTCCCTGGACGCGCCCAGGAAGCGCAGCACGGCGAGCACCCGGCGGTGGTCCGCATCGGCCACCGGCAGGTCGAGTTTGGCGAGGATGTTGTTGATGTGCTTGGCCACCGCGCTCTCACCGACCGTCAGCGCCTCGGCGATGCCGGCATTGGACCGGCCCTCCGCCATCAGGGCCAGCACCTCCCGCTCGCGCGGGGTCAGGGCGGCCAGCGGGTCGCCGCGGCGGAGCAGGAGTTGGGCGACGACCTGGGGGTCCAGCGCCGTCCCCCCTTCGGCCACCCGCCGTACCGCTGCCGCGAAGTCCTGGACATCGGCCACGCGTTGCTTGAGCAGGTAGCCCACTCCGCTCGTGTTGTTCGCCAACAGGTCAGCGGCGTACCGCTCCTCCACGTACTGCGAGAGCAGGACCACCGCCGTGCGCGGCCGGCTGCGGCGGATCGCCGTGGCCGCCCGCACGCCCTCGTCGGTGAAGGTGGGCGGCATCCGGACGTCCACCAGGGCGAGTTCGGGCCGGTGCTCCTCGACGGCGGCCAACAGCGCCTCCGCATCGCCGACTTCGGCGACGACCTGGAAGCCGCCCATCTCCAGTACCTTGACCAGGCCGACCCGCAACAGCACCGAGTCCTCGGCGATCACCGCGCGCACGGCAGCTCCACCGTCACGGTCGTCGGTCCCCCGACGGGGCTGCTGAGCCGGAGGACGCCGTCGACGGAGCCCACCCGCTTGGCCAGCCCGCTCAACCCCGTACCACCGGAGGGGTCGGCGCCGCCCAGCCCGTCGTCGGTGACGTTCAACCGCAGGACCGTCCCGACCCGTCGGACCGTCACCTCGACCCGCGAGGCGCCGGCGTGCTTGGTCACGTTCGCCAGCGCCTCGGAGATCACGAAGTACGCAACCGACTCCACGGCGGGCGCCGCCCGTTCCGGCAGCTCGACCCGCAGGCGCACCGGCAGCGGAACGCGGGCGGCCAGTCCGGACAACGCCGCATCCAGGCCCCGGTCCTCGAGCACCGCCGGATGCAACCCGCGTACCATATCGCCGAGTTCGGCGATCGCCGCCTTCGCCTCCAGGTGCGCTTCCGCCAGCATCGCACGGGTCTCGCCCGGCAGGTCGGGGCTGGTGGCCATGGCCAGTCCCAGGTTGACCGCCAGCGAGACCAGCCGCTGCTGGGTGCCGTCGTGCAGGTCGCGCTCGATCCGGCGGCGCTCGGCATCGACCGCCTCGATCAGATCGGTGCGGCTGGTCGCCAGGTACGCGACCCGCTCCTGGAGCCGATCGGCCCGGCTGGGTCCGAGCAGCGCCGCGGCGGAGCGCGACTCCGCCCGGGCCACCACCCCGGCGAGCCAGGGCAGGAGGGACAGCAGCAGGAGGCCGAGCACGGTGTAGCACGGCATCAGCGTCGCCCAGCCGAACCATACGCGCCGCGCCCCGACCGGCAGCGCCCACACCCAGCCGTACCCGGTGGCGCCCGCCAGACCCACCGCCGCCGCCACCAGCACCAACAGCTCCGCCAGGGCCGCCGGCGGGCCCAGCACCAGGTGGTACCCGACCTGTCGCCAGGCGCGCGGCGAGGCGAGCCACCGCAGGGCCGTGGCGGGCGACCACCGCTGCGGCACGGGCGCCGGGCGACGGATGTCCACCCCGAGCAGCGCCCGGTGCCGGTACCGCTGAACCATCGTCAGCACCGGGACGCCGCTCAGGACCAGGGCGACGGACACCGGGAGCACGAGCGCCCAGTCCCCCGTCCTGGCAATGGTCGCCGCGCTCCAGGCCCACACGGGCACCAGCGCCAGGTGCAGCGGGACACCCGTGGCCAGGAAGCCGGTGTCCCGCCGCGCCCGCCGCGCCAGGCGCCCCAACCGGGGTGGAATCGTCATGGCTCGACGTTAGAGCACCCCGACACGGGCCCGCTATGGATCTTGTATCCGCATCCCTGGTGAACCCAGTACCACCACGCCGGGGCCGGGCCCACTGGACGTCAAGTCCGGTCAGAGGCCGACGGCGTCCGGATAGTGTCGCCGGAACTCACCGAGCACACGCTCGTCGACGGACCTGACCTCCCACAGCGAGCTGTCGAACTCCGTGAGCACCACCACCGGCGCGCTGTCGGCCGAGCCGGTCGCCTCGGCGTCGACGAACTGCACGGCCGGGGAGACCAGGGCGAGCAGCGTCGCGGTGTCCATGCCCTCGCCGGCCGAGCGGCGCTCCAGCTCCGCCGTGAGCTCCCAGTGCTCCTCGCACTCGACCCGCCAGCGCAGGCCCTTCCCGAAGTCGCCCAGGTGCCCGAGCAGTTCGGCCAACGTGACGTAGTGCCGACCCCGCCATGCCCGGAAGCTGATCCCCTGCACCCTGCCCGTCCCCCGCCTCGAACCCGTTGCGCCGTTGCACCGTTGCGCCACTGGTCAGGCTACTTGTCCATGGCCTTGACCGCAGCGATGTCCGGGTCGGACAGCTCGGCGGTCCCACCCAGGACACCCCGGCGGGGAGGCCTCCGAAGCCGTTGTCCACCAGCTGAACCCGCGGGCATCGTCGGCCCATGGTTCCGTACATACGGAGTATGCATCGCCGTACGCGTCAGGCCCTGCCCGAAGCACCACCGCAGCACACCATGTCATGCACGCCCAGAAAGGCCCCCTGGTCCATGCCCGCAGCAAACCGCTCCCTCGGCGGCTCGAAGCGCCTGACGGCGCTCCTGCTCTCACTCGTCGCCCTGTTCTCCGTGGCCCAGTTCAAGGCCGCCCCGACCGCCAAGGCCGACACCAGCAACTACTGGTCGGTCGTCACCTGGGACATCACCGGACTCGCCGCTGGGGGCAGCCGTCCCGCGGCGAGCTACCGGAGCATGATCAGGCAGCTCAGGGAGCTCTCCGGAACCAGCATCGCCCCCGCCTGGCACGGACCACCACGGCCACCGGGCGGTACATCGAGATCAGCGTGAACGACTACAGCGACCCGATCAACACGCACCGGCTCTCGCTCTACCTGCGCCTCGACAACCTGTACCTCGACGGCTTCACCGCCTCGGGGCGGAACTGGCGGTTCAGCGACGCTCCGACGTACCTCAGCACCCGGTTCGCCGCCGCCTACCCGCGGGACGGCCTCCTCGAGAACCTCCGGTACTCCTCCCACTACTCCGACCTCGCCAGCCCCGAGGCCCGCGGTGCCCAGCGCTACAGCGGAGCGGCCTTCTACGGCTTCCTCAGCACGCTCTTCGGGGTCTCCGAAGGCTCCCGGGACCAAGCCCGCGCCCCACTCGCCGCCATGATCGGAGCGACCTCCGGGGCGGCCCGTTTCGGTTGGATCGAGAACCGCATCGCCGCCTCGATCGAGACCGGCGGACAGCAGGACGGCGCCCAGCGCTACGACAACCTGGGCCCCTTCGGAGCCGGCCTGGAGAACAGCTGGGACGAGCTGTCGCGCCTCGTCTACCGGGAGCAGAACGGTGACTCCCAGCGCCCCACCGTCAGGATCGACGGCCGTAACTACAGCAGCATCAGCGACATCGTCAACGGGATCGGCACCGGAACGCCGAGGATCGCTCCCTTCCTGACCCACGGAACCGCCCACTGACGGCATCCCCACCTGCCCGGAGAACCGCCAAGGCCGCCACCGAGAGCACTCGGTGGCGGCCGTGGCCCGGTATCAGCCCTGCGCGGAACGCGGGTCGCACCACCCGCCTCAGGACGGCATCCGCACCGGGGCGATCACCGAGGGCGGGGAGCAGTGCGGGGAGGTGCGGCAGACGGTGAGCGGACGGGGGTTGGCGCCGTCCAGGACCTGGACGGACCACAACACGGGGTAGCTGCCGCCGCAGATGCCGCAGGTCGGGGGCGGCGGCGGGGTGAAGCCCTCGGGCGGCGGGCCGAAGCCGGGCGGCGCGGCGGGCGACGCGGCGGGCGGGGCAACGGGCGGGGCAACGGGCGGCTCCGTGGGCGGCGCCGGCATCGGGGCCACGGCCGGCATCGGCGGCACGGCCGGGCGCGGCGGCGCCACCGGTGGTGGGGGCGCGACCGGCGCCACCGGCGGCACCGGAGGCGGCGCCGCGCCCCACACCGCCAGCCCCGCCACCAGCGCCTCGAAGTCGTACCCGCACTCGCCGCAGCTGATCAGCGCCCCCTCCGTACGCATGTCCCCGCAGCCCGGGCAGAAGGTCACCGGGTGTTCGTCGGCCGCCGTGCTCTCGCAGCGCGAGCAGATGAAGTCGGGCTCGACCTTGCCCTGTTGGAGGAACGCCCCGATCATCGCGAAGGGGTTGATCTCACCGTTCTTGCCGTGGCCGGCCCGGACGACGGTGGTGATGAGCTTGAGCCGCCTCCGCCGTTCCCGCATCCGCTGGAGGTCCAGGTTCACCACCTTGGTCTGCCGGCAGTCCCGGCAGGTGCACAGGGTGCGGACCGGCAACTGGGAGCGGATGCCGAACTGGCGGTACAGGAACTCGAAGACGGGGCGCTGTTCGCTGCCGATCCGCACGTCCACCACACCGAACCCGACCGCCGCCAGGCAGCCCTCCACCTCGGCGGCCAACCGGGCCACTCCGGCGCCGAGTTGTTCCGGTACGCCGTCCGGCCGGCTGCTCATCATCACCGGTATCGCCAGCAGGGCGGCCAGGGCGGAGTGGTCCAGGCCGAGTACGCCCGCGCGGGAGTGGAAGACGGCGCCCTGCACCCCGCTCCAGAGCGAGGGCCCGGTGCGCCGGGGGGTGCCGGAGAGCCGGTCGTTGATCATGGCGGTGACACCGCCGACCACCCGTTGCCCGGTCTGGTGGTGCCGGGCCAGCGTCTCGGCCTGGGGTGCGCTGGTCCACCAGCGGGGCTGCGGGAAGTCCGTCGCCGCGTCGGGGTCGAGGGCGGTCAGCGCCCGGTCGAGGGCGAACAGCGCGTTCTGGTACGCCGTCACGTACGGGGACTGCACACCGAGGGCGACCACCGAGACGGCCCGGTCGGTGAGGTGCACCGCAACCGTGGTGCCGTTCCCGTCGGCCGCGGCAGCGGCGGCGAACTGGAGCCGCGCCGCGAGCGGGACTTCGTCGGGCAGCAGCATGGCGGAGCGCACGACCGAGCCGCGCCGGGCCTCCACCACGGTGGCCTGCTCCGAGGTGACCTGGAAGCCGAGCGAGCGCAGCGCGTCGACGGCGGCGATCCGGACGCGTCCGGCGTCGGCGCGGACGCGGCGCTCGGCGTCGAGGGTGATCGAGGCCAAGACTCCTCCGCAGGAATGGACTTCGGGGCGGAACGACCGCACGACGGACCGGGATTCTAGTCACCGACGGCCGCACCCCGCAGGACGAATCATCGGATCCGGGCACCCGCCCCGACCAGCTCCACCACCGCGTCCGCACACCCCCAGCTCAGCGTCACGCCCGCGCCGCCGTGCCCGTAGTTGTGCACGATCCGGAGCCCGGCCGCCGCCTCCCCGCCCACCGCTTCCCCATCGGCCGACTCCTCGACCGCCAGCCGCACCCCGCCCCTGCGGTCGGGCCGCAGGCCGACCGGGCAGCCGATGAGTTCGGCTCCGCGCAGCTCGGGGACGTGCACCGCGCACCGGGCCAGGATCGCCTCGGCCGCCGCCCGGTCGCCGCGGAGGTCCCAGCTGCCCTCCTCGAAGGTGCCGCCGAGGACGACGTCCCGGCTGCGCGGGTGGACGTAGGTGTACCCGGCCGGTTCGTCCTGGATCCGCAGCGAGGCCCGCAGACCGGGGTTGCGCACCAGGGCGAGCTGTCCCCGCACCGGCCGCACCGCGTCGTCGCCGCACAGCAGCCGGGCGCCGAGGCCGGCCGCGTTGACCACCACGGGCGCCCAGGCGCCGGCCTGCCGGAGGGTGTCGAGCCGCCGGTGGAGCACCTTGCCGCCGCCCTCGCGGAAGCGGCCGAGCAGCCAGGGCAGGTAGCGCGGCATCTCGACCGTGGGGGCGGTGAACCGCCAGCCGTCCGCGTAGGCCGGGGCGAGGTCGGCCGGCTCCAGTCGGCGCAGGTCGGGGACGCCGGCGCCCCACCAGGGGGTGCCGCCGTCCTGACGCCGGAGCGCGGGCATCCAGGTGTCGCGCAGGACGACGCCGGGCACGCCGGCCCGGGCCTGCCGGGCGAGTTCGGCGTAGGTGGCGGCCGACCAGGCGGCCACCTGCCCGCCCGCCTCCACACCCACCGGGTACCAGACGGCTGCGGCCACGGCCGAGACCGTGGACAGCAGCCCGTCCGCCGTCACCACCCCGACCCGCAGGCCCCGCTCCTGGAGGCGCAGGGCCGTGGTGAGCCCGATGATCCCGCTGCCGATCACGACCACGTCCAGGCCCACGCCCAGGTCCGCATCCGCATCCACGCCCGTACCAACACCCGTACCAACACCCGTAGCAACGCCCACACCCACGGTGCCCCCCTCCCACCGACTCCCCGCCGGCCGATCCGGCCGCGGCGTCCGGACTCCAGGAAAGCGGGGCGGGCGGCGAGGCGTCCAAGACCGGTTGCGTCCTCCGGCGATAAGGCGCCCTTATCGCCGCCGGTGGGCGGTGCGCGGGCCCGGCGCCGGTCCACCGCGGCGGGCCTATCATCGCCCGGTGGACCTCCGTCGCATGCGTTACTTCGCGGTCCTGGCCGAGGAGTTGAACTTCACCCGGGCCGCCCGCCGACTGCGGGTGGCCCAGCCCGCACTGAGCCAGCAGATCAAGGCGCTGGAGCGGCAGCTCGGCGTGCAGCTGGTCGAACGCACCAGCAGGGGATGCACGTTGACCCCGATCGGCGGCGCGGTCGCCGAGGAGGCCCGGCAGCTGCTGCACCGGGTGGCCGAGGCCGACCGGCGGATCGCGGCGGTGGCCCGGGGGCAGCAGGGCAGCCTGAGGGTGGCGTACACCCGCTCGGCCCGCGGCGGCGTCTCGGACACCCTGATGGGCGAGTTCCGCAGTCGCTACCCCCGGGTGGACGTCGCCCTGCAGACCGGCTGGACCGCCCTCAACGTCGACGAGCTGCTCGCCGGGCGGCTGGACGCGGCCTTCGTCCGTCCGCCGCTGGACGTCCCCGAGCTGGCCTGCCGGGTCATCGCCGAGGAGGAACTGCTGCTCGCGGTGCCGAGCGGCCACCCGCTCGCCCGGGGCCGCGGCCGGCTCGACCGGGGCGCGATCCGGGACGAGCCGGTGGTGCTGTGGCCGCGCGACAACGGGCCCGGGATGCACGCGTCGATCACCGGCCAGCTCTGGCCCGACCGGCCGCCCCGGATCGTCCGCGAGGAGCCGGACGACGAGCAGCTGCTGCTCGCGGTGGCGGCGGGCCACGGCATCGCGCCGATCCCGGAGGGCCGGGCCCGGGTCTTCCGGATCCCCGGTGTCAGCCTGCGCCGCCTGGCCCGCCCGGTGCCGACGGTCTCACTGGGCCTGGCCCACAACCCCCGGACGGCCTCCCCGGCGGTCCAGCTGCTGCTCGCCATGGCCCCACGGCTCGGCGCCACAGCGGCTTCCCCGCCTGGCAGTTGAGACCGCCGGGCCCACCCCCGTACGCACGCGCACGAGCCCGTGGGCACGCGCGCGAGCGGCCGAGGTGGGCCCGGCGGGGTGGGCGGCCGTCAGCCGATGGTCGAGCCGGTGACGGGCTCGGACAGCTCGACGGTCCTGCCGTTCAGCCCGGCCTTGACGAACTGCCAGGTGAGGCCGCTGATCACGCCCTTGTCGAGCGGGGCCAGCTTGGCGAAGGCGGGCTGGCTGAGGTCGATGTGGGTGGAGTCGCAGGACGGACACTGGTCCTTCACCGGGACGGTGATGGTCTTGCCCTGGTACGTGACCTTGACCGAGATGCCCTTGCACACCGGGTCGTTGTTGGGGTTCGCGGTGGTCCACCAGGTGTGCGAGACGGCGACCAGCATCTGGTTGGAGGCGTTGATCTGGGTGCCGCAGGCGCCGTAGCCCGCGTCGGTGTAGTACGTGGCCTTGCCGGTCATCGGCTTGTTGATCGGTATCGCGGCGCTGGCGGAGCCGGCCGTCAGGGCGATGAGGGCGGCGGCGGCGAGCGGGACGCCCGCGAGGATCCTGAGGTTCTTGCCGATGGCGCGCATGGTTCGTTCCCTCCGGTTCGACGATCCCGGGAAAGGTCATGGGCATGACAGCCAGAAGTCACCGAGGCCACAGTGCAGTTCGGCGAACGATCCGACGATCCGATGCCCACCCGGTGAAAGGAACGTATGTGCCCGTCCTCGGCATGGTCCAGACCTCCCCGGTGTTGCCATGAACACAAGGCAAGGATCTTTACCAATGCGGCCGAAGGGGCGAAGATGCGTGACCGCCTCACCACACAGGGTGTTGACAGGCCGTCACGACCGCCCGCCCCGGAGGCCCGCCCCCATGCGCACCGCCCTCGCCGCCCTGCTCCTCGGCGCCGCCCTGACCCCGGCCCTCGCCGCACCGGCCCTCGCCGCCCCCTCGCCCGCCGCCGCACCCGCGACCCGCGAGGTGAACCAGGGCTACAGCATCCCGGTCGGCGGCGTGACCGACCTCGGCGCACTGCCCGTCCTCGGCAGCCTCGGACTGGACTTCGCCCACCTGCTCGGACAGTGACGGGCAGTCACCACCGCCCCGCACCCGGGCAGCACCCGACCCCGACAGCCGCACTCCCGCCATCGGACCGCCACCCCGCCGCCCGGTCACCCTGCTGCCCGGCACCCCCGAGCTGGAACGCTACCGCTCCTCCCGGCTGATCTCCCTCCGCTCCTTCACCGCCGTACGACCCGGAGACGATCGCCCGGGCCCTGCGCGAGGCGGCGGCCGCCTTCGAGTGACCGCCGCCCCCAGTGACGGCCTTCCAATGACCGCCGCCGGGCGGGCGGCCCCGGTCCGGGCTCCCGCCGCTGCGCGAGCGGCCCCGATTTGCCGAAGATCACGGACCGGGCCCGCCCGCCCACGTTAGGCTCGCTCCGCGCGGCCCGCCGCCCGCGCTCGCCGACCCAGGGGGGAACGCATGATCGGGGACCTGCTGCCGGACGTCGTGGTGACCGAGGTGGCCTACGACGACCCGCCCGAGGCCCGGCTGGAGCCCGCCGAGGAGGCCGCCGTCGCCCGCGCCGTGGACAAGCGCCGGCGCGAGTTCACCACCGTCCGCCACTGCGCCCGCACCGCGCTGGCCCGCCTCGGTGTCCCGTACCGCCCGCTCGTCCCGGGCCTGCGCGGGGCGCCGAGCTGGCCGGACGGCGTGATCGGCAGCCTCACCCACTGCGACGGCTTCCGCGCGGCCGCCGTCACCCGGGCCGGCACCCTGGCCTCGGTGGGCATCGACGCCGAGCCGGCACTGCCGCTCCCCGAGGGCGTGCTGGACTCCGTCGCCCTGCCGGTCGAGCAGGAACGGCTGGCGAAGCTCGCCGCCGAACACCCGGACACGCCGTGGGACCGCATCCTGTTCAGCGCCAAGGAGTCGGTCTACAAGGCCTGGTTCCCGCTCACCCGGCTGTGGCTGGACTTCCACGAGGCCGAGCTCGACCTCTCCCCCGACGGCACCTTCACCGCCCGGCTGCTGGTCCCCGGCCCGGTGGTCGGCGGCCGCCGCCTGGACGGCTTCGAGGGCCGCTGGGCGGTGCGCGACGGCCTGCTCGCCACCGCGATCGCCGTCCACCCGTAACCGGCCGCCACCCGGCGGTTCGCCGCCCGGGCATATCCTCGTCCCCGTGACGGTGACCTATGTGCTCGACGGCGGGAAGATCGGCAATCTGGAGGACTTCTGGGCGGAGGTCGGTCGGAAGATCGGCGCCGACGGCTACTTCGGCCGCAACCTGGACGCCTTCGCCGACTGCCTCAGCGGCGGCTTCGGCACGCCGGACGACGACGACTACGTCATCGAGTGGCGCGACCACGAGGCCTCCCGCCGCGCCCTCGGCTACCCGGAGACGGTCCGCCAGCTGGAGCGGCAGCTCCCCCGGGTCCACCCCACCAACCGCGAACGGGTCGCGGCCGAGCTGGCCGCCGCCCGGGCGGGCAAGGGCCCGACGGTCTTCGACTGGCTGGTCGACATCATCGAGGAGCGGCACCCGGGCGGCCTCCGCCTGGCCTGACCCTCGGGCTCACAGCACGTCGGACAACCGGACGAACCGCCGCCCCGCCGCCAGCAGCCCCGGCAGCGCCGCCGCCACCCCGCGGGCGGTGCCGTGACCGGGCTGGTTCATGTGCCCGATGACGATCGCCCCCGGCGGCGCCGACGCCACCTCCTGCCGCACCTCAGCGGCCGGGAGGGTCGCCCCGCCGTCCGCGTTCACGGTGAACCCGGCGATCCGTTCGCCCAGGTCGGCGACCACCCGGACGGCGACGTCGTCGTAGTACGCGGTGCCGGAGCGGAAGAACCGCGGCGGGTGCCCGAGCAGCTCGGTCAGCTTGTGGGCGTTGCCCGCCACCTCGTCGTACACCTCGCCGACCCCGCCCGTGCCGGCGATCCCCTCGGCCGAACGGCCGGTCACGGAGAGCGGGCGGTGCACGGTGCCGTGGTTGCCGATCTCGAACAGCGGGTCGGCGGCGAGCTGTTCGAAGGTGCGCGGATTGGCGTCGATCCAGCGGGCGTTCAGGAACAGCGTGGCCGGGACCTCGTGGGCGCGCAGGAAGTCGATCAGCTCGGCGTCGTAGCGGCTCCCGCCGGGCCCCCCGCAGGCGTCGAAGGTGAGCGCCGTGGCCTGCTGACCCTCCGGCAGCCCGGTGACCACCCCGGGGAGGTCCAGGCCCCAGGCGGTCGGCGCCACGGCCGCGTAGCGCTGGACCAGCTCGGCCCGGCCCGGCTCCCGGGGGGTCGCGGCAGCGGAGGGTGCGGCCGACGCCGTGCCCGCGGGACTCCCCGAGGGCGCCGCCGAAGGGCTCGGCGTAGAGGTCGCCGAAGGACTCGGCGAAGAGGTCCCCGCCGGAGTCCCCGTCGAGCCGACGGCCGCCCTGCCCCCCTCCGCGCCGCGCCCCGACCCGCACCCCGCCAGCGCACCGCCGCCCACCACCGCCGCCAGCAGCGTCCGCCGACTCAGTGCCACGCCTGCCTCCCGACCGCCCCGTCGTCACCTTCCGTACGAACCACCACATGACTATGAACCGGTCATCCGTCACTCCCCGCAACTCGCCCCGCCCTGGCCGGGCCCCTCTTTCACCGGCCCGCCCCACCCCGGTGGGTCCCGCCTCACCCCGGGTTCACCCCCGGGGGTAGGCGAACGGACGGACCAGCCCACCCCAGCCCGGAGGCCCCGATGCCCGCCGACCCCACACCTCCCGCCGACCCGACACCCCCCGCCCGGCCCGCGCACCCCGCCGCTCCCCCGCACCCCGCCCGCCGCGACCTGCTCCGCACCGGCCTCGCCACCGGCGCCGCCACCGCCCTCGGCCTGGCCGCCACGACCGGTGCCGCGGGCACCGCCTCGGCCGCCCCGAACCGCGACACGAACCAGG
The DNA here is from genome assembly GCF_042786665.1 of Kitasatospora sp. NPDC059146. Classification (NCBI taxonomy): domain Bacteria; kingdom Bacillati; phylum Actinomycetota; class Actinomycetes; order Kitasatosporales; family Streptomycetaceae; genus Kitasatospora; species Kitasatospora sp. NPDC059146. The sequence continues at coordinate 82,641 of NZ_JBHZCY010000017.1, forward strand.
ACGCGGACCGGACCGACCGCACCCTCACCCTCACCGGCCACCTCCCCACCGGCTGCCCCGACTTCGTCTACCTCCCGCTCGAAGTCCCCGAGGGCGTCCGCGAGATCGCCGTCTCCTACGGCTACGACAAGCCGCCGGTCCCGGCCGGCACCCCCGGCAACTCCTGCGACATCGGCATCTTCGACGAGCGCGGCACCGACCTCGGCGGCGACGGCTTCCGCGGCTGGTCCGGCGGCTTCCGCACCGAGTTCGCGCTCGCCCGCGGCTCCGCCACCCCCGGCTACCTCCCCGGCCCGATCAACCCGGGCACCTGGCACCTCGTCCTGGGCCCGTACCAGGTCGCCCCGCAGGGCCTGGAGTACCACGTCGAGGTGACCCTCCGGTTCGGCGAGCCGGGGCCGGAGTTCACCCCGCACTACCCGCCGGAGCGGGCCCGCGGCCGCGGCCGGGCCTGGTACCGGGGCGACTGCCACCTGCACACCGTGCACTCCGACGGCCGCCGCCTGCCCGAGGAGGTGGCCGCCGGGGCCCGCGCCGCGGGCCTGGACTTCATCGTCTCCACCGACCACAACACCAGCTCCTCGCACGCCGTCTGGGGTCCGCTGGCCGGCCCGGACCTGCTGATCGTGCCCGGCGAGGAGGTCACCACCCGCAACGGCCACTGGCTGGCCCTGGGCCTGGAGGCCGGCCAGTTCGTCGACTGGCGCTACCGCTCGCGCGACGAGGAGTTCCCGCGCTTCGTCCGCCAGGTCCACCGCTCCGGCGGCCTGGTGGTGCCCGCGCACCCGTACTGCCCGTACGTCGCCTGCCAGTGGAAGTTCGGCTACGAGCAGGCCGACGCCGTCGAGGTGTGGAACGGGCCGTGGACCTACGACGACGAGTCGGCCGTCGACACCTGGGACTCCGAGCTCGCGGTGGCCCTGCGGGGCGGCCGCTCCTGGCGGCCCGCGATGGGCAACAGCGACGCCCACAGCGCGCCCCAGGTCATCGGCCTGCCGCACAACGTCGTCCTCGCCGAGGACCTCACCCGCGACGCCGTCCTCGACGGGCTGCGCGCCGGGCGCAGCTGGCTGGCCGAGTCCGCCGCCGTCCGGCTCGACCTCACCGCCACCGGCCACGGCCGCCGGGCGGGCATCGGTGAGGAGCTGACCGTCCCGGCCGACGCCCCGGTGGACGTCCGGCTCGCCGTCTCCGGCGTGCCCGGCGGCACCGTCCGGCTGATCACCGACGAGGGGCAGCTGCACCAGGAGTCGCTGCCCGCCGACGGCTCCGGCACGGTCGTCTGGCGCACCACGGCCTCGCTGGCCGCCTACGTCCGCGCCGAGGTGCGCCACCCGAGGGCGGACGGGACGCCCGGCAAGGGCAACGCGATGGGTCCGGACCTGCCGTGGGGGCCGATGGCGGCCCTCACCAACCCGATCGTGCTGCGCGCCGAGGAGCGCTGAACGGGTCCGGCGACCCGCCCACCGGCCGGGAGGGGGACGACTCGGGGCACCCGTTTGGACTAGGTTGATCCCCGAAACGCATCAGTCGTAGGGACGAGGCGGTCGGCTGTCCGTATCCGGGGCGACCGGCTCCTCCGCACGCCCACCGTCTCGCCCCGGCTGCCCGTCCGTACCCGTCCCGTCCCCGGCCCGCGAAGGGATCAGCAGCTGTGAACCGTACGACCGTAGGTGGGCCGGAGCTCGGGGGCGGCCGGGGCGCCGGAGGCGTCCTCGTCCTCGTCGACCCCGCCGGGGCCGCCGATCCCGCCGGGGCCGCCGGTGGAGCAGGGGGCGGCAGCCCGGTCGCGGGGCTGCTCGTCCAGGAGCTGCGCCCGAGCGTCCACCTGCGGACGGACGACTTCCTCCGGGTCATCCGCAACGGCCAGGTCCCGCCGCAGCTGCCCGGGGCCGACCGGCAGCAGGCCACCGCGCTCGCGGCCACCGCCCAGGCCGCCTTCGCCTACGCCACCGGCGGCTACCAGGTCGTCGTCGAGTGCGCCGACGCCCCGGCGGCCCTGGACACCTTCCGCCGCGAGAGCCGCACCACCGGCGCGGCCCTGCACTACGTCGTCCTCACCGGCGCGGCCCCCGCCACCCCGCACGAGCTGGACACCACCGACCTCACGCCGGAGACCACCGCCAAGTCGGTGCTGGCGGCCCTCACCGCCCGCACCCACCTGCTCGGCTGGTAGCCCGCCACCCCGGCCCCAGGCCCCTACGCCCCCAGGGCCTACGCCCCGACCGTGCCGTCGATGGCCTCCCGCAGGAAGTCCGCGTGCCCGTTGTGCCGGGCGTACTCGTGGATCAGGTGCAGCATCACCAGCCGCAGCGACACCTCGGCCCCCCACCGCGCCTGGTAGCCGGTGACGTCCAGCGAGGGCGCCGCCAGCTCGATCCGGCGCGAGTGCTCGACCTCGGCCCGCCAGGCGGCGAAGGCCTCGGCACGGGTGGCCCCGGTCGGGTCGTAGGCCACCTGGTAGTCCCCGTCGGGGGACCAGACCAGCGGGACGTCCTCGCCGTCGATCACCCGGCGGAACCAGGTGCGCTCCACCTCGGCCATGTGCCGCACCAGCCCGAGCAGGCTCAGCTCGGACGGCGGACTGGAGCGCTGCCGCAGCTGTTCGTCGGTCAGGCCCTCGCACTTCATGGCGAGGGTCGCCCGGTGGAAGTCCAGGAACTCGCGCAGCATCTGGCGCTCGCCACCGGTCAACGAGGGTACGGGTCGGTCGTCGGTGCTCATGCGGGGTCGTGCTCCTCGCGCTCTGGCCCTGGGGCGTGTCCGGTGGATCGGGCCGGTCCGATCGGCCACCGGCGGACTGTAGCGAACCCACACCCCCTCGGACACCGGGTTTCCACGCCCCGTCAACCCCGAACCCGCCCCGTCACGTACCGTGTTCGGACCACCACAGGTTTGGGTACGTACCTCGGCGCGCCCGACCGCCGGGCGCCCACGAGCAGGAGACCCGACGGCCCATGGACCACAACCACATCCCCCCGACAGTGCGCCGCACCTACGGTGCCGACGACCTCAGCACCGCGCCGTCCTTCGCGGGCGGATTCATCAACTTCGGTGACTGGCACGGCATCGACCTGACCGCCCCGTCCGCCGAGGACCGGGTGCACAGCCAGGAGCAGCTCTACCGCCGGGTGCTGAACGCCTTCCCGGAGCCACGCGGACAGCTGCGCCTGGCGGAGGTCGGCTGCGGCCGCGGCCTCGGTGCGGCGCTCGCGCTACGGGAGTTCCGCTTCGTCTCCGTCACCGGTGTCGACATCCACCCCGACCAGATCGAGCGCGCCCGCGCCGTCAACGCCCGCGCCCTGGCCACCTACCCTGACCGGCTCGCCTACACCCTCGGCTCCGCCGCCCAACTCCCCTTCGCCGACGCCACCCTGGACGGCGTCTACTCCGTCGAGGCCGCCCAGCACTTCCGCGAACTCGGCGGTTTCGCCCGCGAAGCCGCCCGGGTGCTGCGCCCCGGCGGCCGCCTGGTCGTCACCACCTTCTTCGCCGCCCCCGGCCCCGAGATCGCCGAACGCCTCAAGATCCTCCTCGCCAGCTTCGCCGACGGACTCGACGTCGCCCACACCCTCGACGGCTTCACCGGCGACCTCACCGACGCCGGCTTCACCGACATCGGCACCGAGTCCATCGGCCCCGACGTCTGGCCCGGCCTCGACCGCTACCTCGCCGACACCGTCCCCAACGACCACTGGACCCGCAACTTCCTCCCCGCCTGGCGCCACGGCCTCCTCGACTACCACCTCCTCAGCGCCACCCGCACCTGACCCGCCCCCACCGCCCACCAACCCCGGGCCTGCCCGCACCCCCCGCGGACAGGCCCGGGGCAGGACACACCCCACAGCTCCGGGGGCCCCTGCCCCCCAGCGGTCGACAGCGCCCCGGCCGGTCTGCCATTCGGGTGAAAAGCTCCGGGTTGGCCGGGCGCGGATGGACAGCCGGTCCATCGCTGTCAGAATCTCATTTTCCTTGAACTCCATCCGATACACGCGGTGCCGCCCAGGAGCTGGAGCAGAACGTGCGATTCATCCGACCACGCAGCATTCCAGGTCAGGCGACCGGCACAATGGCGGGGCATTTTCCGTGGACGCTGATGTACCACTCCGTGGCGATCGCACGCGACGACCCCTATATGATCACCGTTTCCCCCGCGCGCTTTCGTCGCCAGCTGCGCTGGTTGTCCTCGTGGGGCCTGCGCGGGGTGGCGGTGGAAACCCTGCTGCGCTGCCATCGGGAGGGCACCGCTCGGGGGTTGGTCGGGCTCAGTTTCGACGACGGGTACCGCGACTTCACCGAGGAGGTCATGCCCGCACTGGTGGAGTACGGCTTCACCGCGACGGTCTACGTGGTGGCCAGCCGACTGGGCGGGTACAACGACTGGGACCAACTGGGCCCGCGCAAACCACTGATGACGGCACTCCAGGTCCGTGAGGTCGTCGCCGCCGGACTGGAGATCGGCTCGCACGGACTGACGCACCAGCGCCTGGCGGGCCTCGGCGCCCGGGATCTGGCGGCCCAGGTCACCGGCAGCCGCCGTGCGCTGGAAGACCTCACGGGGCAGGAGGTCGCGGGGTTCTGCTACCCCTACGGCTCGCTCGACGCCGCTGCCGTGGCGGCGGTGGCGGGAGCCGGCTACAGCTACGGGTGCGCGGTCAGCCCCGGAGCCCACGGCGGGCGGTACGCGATTCCCCGTGCCTACATCGGCGACCGGGACGGGCCGCTGCGCATGATCGCCAAGCTGGCGCGCGACCGCTGGCAGCGCTGACAACTCACTGCTGAAAACGCACAGTTGACGGCCCACGGGTGTCCGCGGAGCCGGAGCTCGCGACGCGATCAGGAATCGGCGGTGCCGGGTTCCAGCCGCAGCCAGGACTCGTGCCAGAGCAGTGCGCACTGGCGGTCGCAGCCGTTGGCCACCGGCTCGCCGCCGCAGCGGAGGCCCCGGAGGATGAACCACCGTCCTCCGGCGGGCCGTTGCCACCACGCGAGCGACCGGTGGCGCAGCTCGAAGGCTCCGTGGCGGGTGCCGACGTGGCGTTCCATGCCGGGCTGGAAGGGCACGCCGTCCAGGCGGCCGTCGGCCCCGAGGGTCGCGCTGATCTCCGCGAGACTCCGCACGGTGGCCCATCGCGTGGCCGGCCGGGCGGGCGGGAGCGGCGCGGAGGCCGGCTCCAGCCATGCGTCGCGGAACAGCAGGGCGCAGTCCAGTCCGCAGCCCTGGGTGCCGTCGGCGCCGTGACAGGTGGCGCCGGCCAGGGTGACGGTGTCCGCCAGGCGCCGCATGCGGTAGTGGTCGTCCACCATGCGCCGCACGACGCGCTCGACGCGGTGGACCCCACCGCAGAACGACCATTGGCTACGGGTGAACCAGAGCCCTCGATGCCGGTCCTCGGCGTCGAGGGTGGCACGCACCGCCGCCTCGTCCTTCACCCGGACCCAGTCCCCCACGGAGAAGCGGGAGGGCCGGCCGGGTGCGGGAAGACCGCTCCGGCTCTCGCGCAGGTCCTCGAAGGCGAGCCGGGCGCGGCGGACGACACCGAGCGGGGGGAGGTCGCACAGGGGGAGGTTCTTGTACTGGCACCGCTCCGCCGCCGTTCCGCAGCGCATCCCCGCGGCGCCGTCGAACCATGATGTCTCTGCGGTCATCTGCGCTTTCCCGTCGGGTCGGAAATATTGACACAGGGTAGCGCGACGCGGCCTTTCCGGACGGACTCACCGAGCCTGCCCGAGGGCATTCCCAGCAAATGATACTAGTCATATCGACGATATCCCCGAGAATTTCTTCCTCACCCTCAGAACCCTTTGTCCAAGGCGCCCGATGCGTCCGAGGCGATCGTGAGGCCGGCCGTACTCCGGGTGTCGAATGCGCGCGGGGAGCGATCGGATCCGCCGTTCCTCTAAGGTCGCGGCATGTCGACTCCGACTTTCTCCACACGCGGCCTGGTGCTGACGGTGTCGGCGCTCGGGGTACTCGCGGGAACGGATTTGCTCAGCAGGTCGGCGCATTCCGCCGCCCTGGCGATTTTCGCGCCCGCCCTGGAGTCATCGGTGCTCCAGGCCGTCCCGTGGGCGGCCTTCGTCCTCCATCTGGCATCGATCGCCGTGCGGACGGTGCTGGAGCCGCGGCGGGACCTCGCCGCAGGTTGCGGACGGCTGCTCACGGGCCCGGCGGTCAGCTGCCTGGCGGCCGTCGTGGTCCTCGGGGGCGTCGCCCGGCTGCGCAGGGCACGCCGCCGGGCACCGGGGCCGACGGTGGGTCCGGTGCGGCGCGGGGTGCTCCGACCGCCCGGCCGGGTGGGGGACCTGGCCGTGACGGTTCGGCGGGTGTCGACGGCCGAGCCCGGCCAGGACCGGGGCGTGCTGTGCGAGGTGCTGGAGACGCCGTTCGGGGTCCGGATGGTGATGGGCGATGTCCGGGGTGGCGGCCGGCCGGCGGCGGTGCGGGTGATCGCCAGGGTGGCCGGGGAGATCCGGGAGGCCGCACAGTACGAGCCGTCCCTGGCCGGGGTGGCGGCCAGGGCGGAGTCGTGCGTGTCCGGGCGGTGGCGGCCGGTGTGCTCGTGACGGCCGTGTTCGCGGAGTTCTCCGGCGCGGCGGAGGTGCTGCTCCTGTCGTACGGGCATGCGCCGTTGCCGCTGGTCGCCCACGACGACGGCGTGCGGACCGTGGCGTGCGAGCCGGGCCCGCCCGTGGGCCTGGCCGAACTGACCCTGGGCGAGCCGCTCTTGCGTCAGGAGCCCTTCGTCCTGGGGCAGACCCTGGTGGTGTGCTCCGACGGTGTCGCCGAGGCCCGGGGATGCGGGGGCGCGGGCCCCCGCTCGCGGAACGCCTGGCGCGACTCACCGGAACAGGCGGGTGGCGGGCGGGCGGGACGGAGGAGCGCGCGGACCTGCTGTGTGCGGATCTGACGGCCTTCACCGGGAGGGAGTCGGACGGTGCCGCCGTGGTCCTCCTGGTGGAACGGGTACGGTCCGCCGACGGGTAGCCGCGTCGACGGGCCGCCGGCTCGTCAGCCCTGGAGGCGGGCCGCCGTGTCGCGGATGTCGGGGAGTCGCTGGTACAGGGCGTCACCGGGGCATTCGGTGGCGAAGCCGTCGCGGTGGCCGGAGATGGAGGCGAAGTCGACGACGGTGCCCTTGGGGTAGAGGCTGCCGTCCGAGCCGGAGGTGAGCTGGGCCGATCCGTCGGCCTTCCACCCGCCGAGGTCGAGCTTCCAGGCGGCGATCTTGGCAATGCCGTCCTGCAGTTCCTGCGGCGGATCGTCCTTGCTGAACGTCCCGATGGCAGCAATGCCGGAGGAGTTGGTGTTGAAGCCGAGGGTGTGGGCACCGAGCACGGGCTGGTTGACGCCGCCGGCCCGGCCCTCGTAGATGGTGCCGCAGCGGTCGACCAGGAAGTTGTAGCCGATGTCCCGCCACTTGTTGGTCTGCACGTGGAACAGGTAGATGCCCCTGATCACCTTGGGCGCGTCGGAGCAGGCGTAGTCGGTGGCGGTGTCGGTGTGGTGGACGAAGGCCACCCGGGCCGAGCCGGTGTACACGAAGCCCGCTTCGCGGATGGACTCGTCCGCACCCCAGCCCTTCCGGGTGACGATGCCGGGGCGCGGAGCCGTGGGGGCCTCGGGCCCGGCCGCGTGTTCGGTGAGGGGCTGGTCATCGGCGGCCGCGGCTCCCTGGCCGGGGTCGACCAGGTCGACCCGCAGTCCGCGCGGGAGACCGGCCGGACCGGGGTGCACGTCGACCGCGACGCCGTTGCTGTGTCCGACCCACAGCGGGGCGGTGGAACCGCGCTGGGCGGAGTCGGGCCCGTCGGCACCGGTCTCCAAGGTGTGCCAGTCACCCCAGCGGCCGGTGGCGGCATCGCGGGTGCGGACTCGTACGGAGCCGCCGGCCAGGGCGGTCGGGGGGCCGTCCCAGACCACGCCGAGGAGGTCGAACGCGCGGGTGGCCCGGGGCGCGACGGCTCCGCCGGAGGTGAGGGCCACCGAGGTGACCGAGCCGCCTCCGGCGGAGGTACGCGGCGCCGGGTCGACCGAGCTGTCCGTAGCGACGGCCGGGGGCTGGAAGAGCAGGGTGGCGGTGCAGCCGGCGAGGACTGCTGCCGGGATTGAGATCCTCATGTAAGGGATGTTCAGGGCAAATCACGATCCCCGCATGTCACCGTCGGGGCCCGTGCGGTCACGGTGGGCATCCGTGGCCGGGACGGCGACGGGGCGCCGGCGCGGGCGGTGGTGCGCGGAGCGCGGGCGGCAGTCCCCCGTTCTCAGCAATTCATTGGGCCAGGCCGGTTAACTCGCGGCGGCGCATTTCGCCTCCCGATGGTAGAAGCGCGTATTCAGAAGATCCGTTTTGCGGATCATCCAGGAGCGTCATGCGAACTCGAATCACCACCCTGGTCCTGTCGGGCCTGACGTCGTCCGCCCTCCTCTGGGGCGCCGGCGGTGTGGCCCACGCCTCCCCCGCCATCGACCACAGCGTGACCGTCGACTCGTCGCAGGCCCAGGGCGAATGGGTCGACAGCATGCTGCGGCTCGCCCAGGAGAGCGGTGTCCCATCGGACGGCACCTGGAGCAGCGGGAGTAACGGCGACCTCCAGTCGATGCAGGTCGTCCGCCCGGCCCACCGCGCCGACGCCGGCGAAGGCACCGAGCCCGAGGGCATCGCCCCCGAGGGGATCACGCCCGAGGGACTCGTGCTCGACGGCCAGGCGCCGGGTTCGGCGCAACCGGACGACTCGACCAGGCCCGGCGCGCAGGGCCAGCCGATGGAAAAGGCCCCGGATTCGGCCCTGTCCGAAGGCGCCTGGGACAACGGCGGCAAGCCCTGCGACCAGGCCCCCGGCCACGAGACCCACGGCCACGTTCCCGGCCCCGGCGGCTCCGACTGCATCTGCGTGCCCGAGACTCCCGGCGCTCCCCCGCACGGCGAGCACGGCGAGCACGGGGAACACGGCGAGCACGGGGAACACGGCGAGCACGGCGAGCACGGCGAGCACGGGGAACACGGCGAGCACGGCGAGCACGGGGAACACGGGGAACACGGCGAGCACGGCGAGCACGGCGAGCACGGGGAACACGGCGAGCACGGGGAACACGGCAGCTCGGAGCAGAACCAGGGCCAGAACGGCCAGCAGAACCAGGGTCAGGGCCAGGACCAGAACCAAGGCCAGAACCAGGGCCAGGGTCAGGACCAGAACGCCCAGCAGAACCAGGGCCAGGACCAGCACGTCGCCGTGACCGTCGTCGTGCAGAACACCGTGGCCAACAATCTGAACAACAGCGCCAACAACAGCGCCACCAGCAATTCGAACAACTCCGCGCACAACAGTGCCCAGAACTCCGCGCTCAACAACCAGTCGGCCTCGCAGGCCAACAACCTCTCCAACCACCAGAGCCAGGCCAACCAGCAGTCCGCGTACAACCTGAACAAGATCAAGCTCGTCGCCAAGGAGGTGCCGTCGCACCCGCACACGCCGGCCCACCACGGCGGCGGCGAGCAGCACCACTACAACCACCACCACGGCGAGCTGGCCCAGACCGGCGCCCCGAAGACCCCGGTCCTCCTCGGCCTCTCCGCCGCGTTCCTCGCCGCCGGCGTGGGGGCCCTGCGGCTCAGCCGACGCCGTTCCTGATCGGACCCGTACGCGGGGAGGATCGACCACCCGGCACTTCGTCCATGAACAGGCCTCCGCCAGGCAGTTGACCTGGCGGAGGCCTCTTCGTGTTCGTTCCGGAGTCCGGAGCCGTCCCGCCGTCCACTCTCACCCGATCCGGGCGGTTCCGGCGGTTCTGCACCGCGAAATCTCAGCGAATGGTCCAGACCTCTCTTGGCGGCCCGGCCGGGGCGCCTCATCATGGCGGCACATCGTGCCACCCGGCGGCCGGAGGCTCACACCCGCGCGCCGTGCACGCCCCCCACCCCACCCGAGGTCACCCCCATGCGGCTCAAAGCCCTTCTCCTCGTCGGAAGACCGGTCTGCCTGCCACTGGTCTCCGCGCTCGCCCTGCTGCTCCCCACGGCGTCCACTGCCGCCGCTGATCCCGTCCCGGTGAACGCGGCGCCCGCCGTCGTCCCCGCCGTTCAGCAATGGACGGGCGGCAAGGGGCGGGTGGTGCTGGCCGACCACCCCCGGGTCGCCACCCCCGTCGACTCCTCCCCCGAACTTCGCCACCTGGTAGGACAATTCACCGGTGAAGCGGCTGAGATGACGAACCATCAGATCGATCCCGTGGTGGATGCCGGCGGTGACGGTGACATCGTCATCCAGGTCGACCCGGACGCGGACTTCGGGGCGGCCCTGCCCCGACTCAGGGCCGAGGCCTACCGGATCGACACCGACCGCGGACTGGTCACCGTCACCGGGGCAGCGCAGCAGGGCGCCGTCGAGGGCACCCGGACCCTGCTCCAGATGCTCGCCGGCTCCGCGGACCACCGCAGCCTCCCGGTCGGATCCGTCGTGGACTACCCGAACTACGCCCTGCGCGGGCTGATGCTCGACGTCGGACGGCGCTACTTCACCCCCGAGTTCATCCGCTCGTACATCCAGTGGATGGGCTACCAGAAGCTCAACACGCTCCAACTCCACCTGAACGACAACGAGATATCCCCGGCGAACTGGTCGACCGCGCAAGCGGCGTTCCGCCTCAGGAGCGACAACCCCGCCTTCGCCGGACTGGCCGCCGCCGACGGCTCCTACACCAAGGCGGACTGGGACTCCTTCGAGGACACCGCGGCCGCGGTCGGCGTCACCATCATCCCGGAGATCGACGCACCGGCCCACGCCCGGGCGTTCACCAGGTTCAAACCGGGGATCGGCCTGAACAAGGGCGACTCCGACGAGTTGGACCTCTCGAAGCCCGCCGCCACCGACTTCATGAAGTCCGTCTACGCCGAGTTCACCCCGTGGTTCCGGGGCCCGACCGTCGGCATCGGCGCCGACGAGTACAAGGGCCCGGCCGCCGACTTCAAGGGGTACGTCAACACCATCGCCCCCTACGTCCGGAGCCTGGGCAAGCAGGTCACCATGTGGGGCAGTCAGAAGGGGATCTCCGGCGGCGGCGCCGGCTACGACAAGGACATCACCGTCGACAGCTGGAGCAACGGCTGGTACGGCCCCCAGCAGGCCATCGCCGACGGCTACGCCAAGGTCATCAACTCCAACGACAACCTGCTGTACGTCGTGCCGTTCGCGAACTACTACCACGGCCAGGGTCTGGACGGGCGGGCGATCTTCGACAGCTGGCAGCCCAACGTCTTCTCCGGCGACCAGAGCCTCGCCCCGCAGGACCCCCACCTGCTCGGTGCGATGCCGGGAGTCTGGAACGACCTGGTGCACGAGGACTACACGGAACTCCAGGTGCACGGCCTGATCGAGAAGAGCCTGCCCGCCCTCGCCCAGAAGATGTGGTCCGGCACCAGGGCCGGTACCGACTACCAGGCGTTCCTGGACACCGTCCGCGCCGTCGGCCAGGGCCCCGGCACCGGCTACCTGCCCGACACCCTCGGGTCCGACGACGTCACCGCCGACCTCGCCCTCGGCCGCACCACCACAGCGTCCTCCACCGAGGGGGCCAAGTGGCAGGCCTCCAACGCCACCGACGGGCTCGCCGACACCCGCTGGTCGAGCAAGCGCACCGACGGGGAGTGGCTCCAGGTCGACCTCGGCACGGTGAACACCGTCAGCGCCGCCACCCTGGTGTGGGAGGCCGCCTACGCCCGGGACTACGACCTCCAGGTCTCCACCGACGGCACCACCTGGACCACCGTCTCCCAGCAACGCGGCCGCACCACCGCCGGCACCGACACCCTCACCTTCACCCCCACCGACACCCGCTACGTCAGGATGCAGGGCATCCACCGCGGCACCGCCTACGGCTACTCCCTCTGCAGCCTCCGCCTCGGCAACTGACCGCCCCGCACCCGGACGGGTCGTCCGCCGCCGCACCGGCCGGTGGACGACCCGTCCGGGCCTCCGGGCCGCCGGACGACCCCGTACCCGGCGGCGTGTGCCGATCAGTCGACGTGGAGTTCCATCCACTCGGCGAGGGCCGCGAGCCCCTGGTCGAAGCCCGTACGCGGGGCCCAGCCGAGCGCCGTACCGCCGCGGCGCGGTCCGCCGTTGCGGGATGCCGCGGTGGTGGCGGCCATGACCGGGCGGCCGCTGTCGAGCCGCGCCGCGGCGAGGGCGATGTCCTCGGTGGTGAGGCGCTCGTCGCCGGTGATGTTCATGATCCGGTGGACGGGCGGCGCCTGGAGGGTGCGGTCGACCGCGTCGACCACGTCGTCGATGTAGACCGGCCGCCAGGTCTCCGTCGTCTCGTCCCCCGTACGGTCGGCCCGTGGCGGCAGGGTGCGCCGCAGGGCCTGCTCCACGACGGAGCCGTCGAGCACCTCCGGGCCGAAGACCAGTCCCAGCCGGAGCCAGTGGACCGTGGGGGCGGGTGTCCGCACCCCGTCCGGGGCCATGGCGGCCGGCCACAGCGGGCGGTCCGCGGCGGGTCCCCAGCGCAGGGCCAGGTCCACGCTCGTCGGATCGCCGACGCAGACCACCTGCGGCACCCCGGCCTTCGCCGCGCCCGCCACGACGTTCTCCACCCGGGCCCAGAGCCGGCCGATGTCCGCGGCGCAGGAGTCGGCGGTCTCGGGGGAGAGCAGGTGGACGACCGCGCTCGCGCCCGGGAGCACCGGGTCGAGGGCCTCCCGCCGCACGGGGTCTGCGGCCAACTCGCGCACGCCCGGGTAGTCGTGGACCAGCAGCCGGGGCGCGACCGCGGTGACCTCCCAACCGGCGTCGGCGAGGCGTCTGGCGAGCGCCGTGCCGATCGGCTCGTCGGCACCGGTGAGGACCAGTCGTCGGGCCCGCCGTCGGCGCCGCGGTCCCCCGCCCCCGGTGTCCGGGGGCAGCCGGGCCCCGCGGGCGAGACCGGCCCGGTAGGCCTCGCGGGCGACCTCCAGGAGGCTGGGCCGCAGCTCCGCGAGCGTCAGCCAGTCGACGGCGGCGGACAGGCCTCCGACTCCCACCGTGGCCAGGCCCCGGTCGGTGGCGGCGCCGTCGGTGCTCCGCTGCGACGACTCGTCCGGGGGGAGACGGGCGCTGGTGACCACGCCCATCAGGAACGCGGTCAGCCAGTGCCTGGTGGACAGTTCCGGGCCGATGCGCTCGACCAGTTCGGTGGAGGCGTCGGAGTTGAGGCCGAACAGCAGTCGCAGCCGCCGGTCGTAGCGGGCCGGGTCGAGGCCGAGCCGGGCGAGGTAGTGGTGCGCCGGGGAGGTCGCCCAGCCACTCCTGATCCGGGTCGCGACGTGGACCCCGCCCCGGACGAAGAAGGGGACGGCGTCCAGTGCGGCGAGCCCTGGTGCCCGGCTCCAGCCGGTGTCGACCTCCGCGTCCTGCGGCCGGGACGACGGCGCGGGGTCGTCGACCGGGTGGAACGGCAGGGGGAACCGGACGTGCTCCGCCGTGGCCAGGTAGGTGGGCACCCCGAAGGTCCTCAGGTAGCGGGCCAGGACGGGACCGTGCCCGGTCCGGTGGGTGCGGCGGGTGGCGTAGCGGACGAAGCCTTCGGCCCGGCCGGTCGGCAGGACCAGCGCCGTGGTCGGTACGGCACCCACGACACCGGGCGCCCAGCGGTGCCCCGTCAGGGCGGCCATCCGCACCGCGGCCGCGGCGGGCGTGTCGGGGTGGGCGTGCAGGACGAGCGCGGCCTCCGGCGCGGCCCGCACGGCCGCGCTGACCCGCGCGTGGAAGTCCTTCCCGAGGACGGCTCCCTCTTCGATCAGCACGTGGTGGGTGGATCCCGGTGGAGGGGTGGACCAGGCGCGGATCGCGGCATTCGATCCGTTGATCCCCCGCGCCGTCACCACGGCGTACGGTTCGGGCGAAGCCCGTTCGGCCAGCTCCCGGGCGGAGGCCTCCCGTTCCGGCCTGGCCATGACAACGCCGCTCAACCGAATGTGCACGGTCAGGGAACTCCTGTTCTCAAGAGGTGGCGCCGGGGGTCCGGCTGTGGTGGAAGTGGCCCCGTCCCGCCCCGGCGCACGACCGACCGTCAGTCGCGCGCGCCCACCTCACCGCGGGGGTGTGCACCCCGCCGCGACCGACCGGCCCCGGGGAGCGTCGGCTGTTCCGGGGAACGCGGTGCACGAGATTCGAACAGAGGTCTACACCAATTCAAAAAGTCCGGCCCTCGTTGCACCATGTGCACCGGCCCGCGACCCGGACGGCGGCCTTGATCCGGACCAACCCGATCCTAGGTTCGGCGGGGACGGGATTTCGCGGGCCGACCGGCCGGAACGACCGTGCCGTTCGGCAGAGGCCGGAGCGGCCGGACGGCCGGCCGGGGACGGGCCCGGGAGTCGTCCCGACGGCGGTTCAGACGCCGCGCAGCAGACCCGCGTCGCGGGCGACGACGGCGGCCTGCACCCGGTTGGCGCACTCCAGCTTGGCCAGCAGGCTGCTCACGTGGGTCTTCACCGTGCCCGCCCCCCAGGTGCAGCCGCGCCCCGATGTCGGCGTTGGAGGCGCCGGTCCCGAGCAGCGCGAGGACGTCGCGTTCCCGGGCGGTGAGGCCGGAGAGCCGGTCGACCCCCTGGCGCGCGGGAGCCGGTTCGTCGCCGGACGCGCTCGCCGCGAGGTACCGGTCGATGAGGTGCCGGGTGACCCGCGGGGACACCACCGGCTCACCGCGCACCACCGTCCGGACCGCCTGGATGAGCTCCTCCGGGGGGCTGTCCTTGAGCAGGAAGCCCGCCGCGCCCGCCCGGAGCGCCCGGGCGATGTTCTCCTCCTTGCCGAAGGTCGTCAGCATGACGACCTTCACCGCGGGGGCCAGCTCGGCGATCCGTTCGGCCGCCGTCAGGCCGTCCGCGCCCGGCATCCTGATGTCGAGCAGCGCCACGTCGACCGGGATCCGGGTGGCCAGCCGGACCGCCTCGTCGCCGTCGCGGGCCTGCGCCACCACGTCCATGTCGTCCGCGCACCCGAGCACGAGCCTGATGCCGGCCCGGACCAGGTCCTGGTCGTCGGCGAGCAGCACGCGTATCACGATCCGGGGCCTCTCGGGACGGGGATGTCGGTGGGGATCACGGTGTCCTCGACCAGCCGGTCACCGAGGAAGCAGTACCGGTGCACCGCCAGCCGGGTCGCCCCTTTGTCACCGTAGTCCGGAAAGTACTCGCACCCGGCACCGGCCGGCGGCTCGGGCTCCTGCCCCCGGACGGCCGCCCGCGCGAACGGATCCCCGAGGCCGTGGTCACGGACGAAGGCCTCGCGGGACGGTTCGGCGGACGGCGGCAGCGGCGCCGCGCCTCCGCGGTACGGGACGAAGACGAATAGGAGGGACTCCATGCACCTGGCACAGATCGTTCTCGTGGCGGAGACCGCCCTCGTCCTCGTCGGGGTGGGATGGATGCTCCTCGCGGTACGCCACCGTACCCGCATGGCGGGCGCGACCCGGGCCCGGCACGAACTGCTCGCGCCCACAAGGGAACTGCTGTCGGCAGCGGCCCTGGGCCTGGGGACAGGATGGGCGGTGACCCGGCATGAGGTTCCCGACCTGCTCTCGCTGGCGATGCTCGGCGTGCTGCTGCCCGCCACGGCCGGAATGGCCGTGGCGCTGATGGTCGGGCAGCGGGGCGTGCCGACCCGCAGCACCCGCGGATGGCTGGTGCTGACGGTGCCGCTCCTGGGCGGCGCCACGGCCGGGATGTACCCCTCGCTGTTCTGACACCGGCCCCCCGGCACGAGGAACGCGAGAAGGGCCTCCTGGCCGTCCGATCGGATTCCGACATCCGACCGGCCACCAGGAGGCCCTGAACCACACCCCGGCCGCTCCGCACCCCACCCGGTCGGGACCGGGCCGGGGTGCGCCTCACGAGCGGCGCGGCGGCTTCCCGCACCGGGGCGGCGCGCCCGTCACGCGTCCGCGGTCTGGACCTCACGCGGCGCGGCGGCGGTCTCGGCGGACTTCTGCGGCCGGTCGGCGAGCTTGAGCCAGACCACGCCGGCGATGATCACGGCCAGCCACACCGCCTTGGCCGGGGTGAGGCTCTCGTCGAAGACGACGGGCCCCAGCAGGGCCGCGCCGACCGACCCGATGCCGGCCCAGACGGCGTAGCCGATGCTGACGTCGATGGTGCGCAGCGCGGCGCTCAGGGCCCAGAGGGTCAGCAGGAAGAAGACGACGGCGACCAGTGACCAGGTCAGCCGGGTGAAGCCGTGGCTTCCACCGACGGCGAGCGCGTAGCCGACTTCGAAGCCGCCGGCGAGCAGGAGCATGATCCACGGGTTGACCGAGTTGCGGCCGGTGTCGGACATGTGCACGGGTCCTTTCGGGAGGTGGAGCCGGGTGGGGGCGGGAGGATCAGGCAGCGCCGCTGAGCTGGAGGCCGACGACGCCGGCGATGATGACGGCGATGCCGACGGCCTTGCGCCAGTTCAGGCGCTGGCCGAAGAGCAGGGCGCCGAGGAGGGTGATGCCGACGCCGGCGACGGAGGTCCAGATCGCGTAGCCGACACCGACGTCGAAGGTCAGCAGTGCCTTGCTGAGGAAGAAGGTGCCGAGGGCGCCGGTGATCAGGGTCACGGCGGTCCACGTACGGTTCTTGAAGCCTTCGGCCTTGCCGGCCGCGATGGCGACGGCGATCTCGAAGATGTCCGCGATCGCGAGGTAGAACCACTGCATGGCTGGTCCTTTCGTTCTTGGGAGGTCGGCGTTGACGGGGAGAGGTGGAGCGGGGAGAAGACAGGGAGAACAGGGGGAAGCGGTAGATCAGGGGAAGCGGGGGAACGCGGGAAGGCAGAGGGAACGCAGGGGGGAACGCGGGGGGGGAAGGCGGGGAGCCGGGCGTCAGGGCCGGTTCAGCAGCCGTCGATCCCGCAGGCGGGAGCAGCGTCCCCGAGGGCCTCCTGCTCGGCCTGGGCGTCGAGCACGGCCTTGCGGATCTGGGCGACGGAGGGCACGCCCTCGATGCGGTGGCGTCCGTCGATGATGATCGTGGGCGCGACGGAGACCCGGTTGGCCTCCGCGTCCCGCAGCGCCGCCCGGTGCGCCTCGGTGTACCGGCCGGAGGTCAGTGCCTCGGCGAAGTCGGCGCTGTCCAGGCCGAGTTCGGCGGCGATGTCGGCGAGGACGGCCACCTCGCCGATGTCCCGGTTCTCCTGGAAGAAGGCCCGCAGCACCCGGGGGGTGTACTCCGCGGCCCGGCCGTGCTCGGCCGCGTACCGGTAGCCCTCGAAGGCCAGCCGGGTGTAGGGCTGCGGCGAGACCGTCGGGAGGGTGATGTCCACGCCGAGGCGGCGGGCCATCGGGTAGACGGCTCGGTCCCAGATCGCCGGCAGGTAGTCGTCCTCCGGGCGCAGCGTCGGGGTGGGGTGGGGCCGCAGCTCGAACGGCATCCACTCGATGTCGACGTCGAGGTCGCGGGTGGCCTCGTGCAGCGGGCCCTCGGCCAGCATGCAGAAGGGACAGACGTAGTCCGACCAGACCTTGATGCCGATCCTGCCGGTTGCCGTTCCGCTCACGGCCGCCCCCGCTCCATGGTGAGGAAGTCCTCGAACGGCGCCGTGCCTTCCGGGATCTGGATCGAGGTGACCTTGATCGGCCAGGTCTCCGGGTCCTCGGCGAAGATCGAGTACGAGCTGGTGTAGTCGAAGCCGTACCGCGCGGCCGTCTTGCGGTCGACCACGTTGACGATGTGGCTGACGCTGAAGTACAGCGACGCCATGTAGCACAGGGCGCAGGGCTCGCCGGAGGCGATCAGGGTGGATCCGGCGGTGGCGTGCAGTCCGTACTTGGCGGCGGCCGCCCGCAGTGCGGTGACCTCGGCGTGCGCGGTGGGGTCGTTGTCCTCGCGCACCCGGTTGACACCGGTGCCGAGGATCCGGCCGCTGTTGATCACCACACCGGAGAACGGGATGCCGCCCTTGGCGACGTGCTCGCGGCTGATCCGTACCGCCTCGCGGGCGTACTCGGTCAGCTCGCTCTCGGAGAGTTCGGAATAACGCAACGCTGCTCCCCCGCTCAGACCGCGGTCGCGGTGTCGACGGTGGGTGCCGTGGGATCAGGCATGGAGTCCCCAGGTAGTTGCTTGTATGTACATGTTGTTTTTGCCCGTGAGAACCTCAGGCGGACAGGTAGAGCTTGCATGAACATACATCTTGCTGTCAATCGCCGGCGGTGAAGAACTTCGCCTGACCCACGCTCATCAGCTCATGCCGGCACGACAATTGGGGCATCGTCGACCCCGCGCCGAGCGCATCGGGCGTGCCGGGAGGGGTCGGCGGCGCGCCCGAAGCGACGGCTCAGACTGCTACGGGGTACCCCAGGGAGGCTTCCCGGACCCACCGGGAGCAGGGCACGAGCGGCGGCCTCGCCAGACCGTCGCTTCCGGCGCCCGGGCCGGGGCGGAAGGCCCGCATGCCGAGGTCGGCCGCCAGGCGGCTGTAGGTGAAGGCGGCCGAGACCAGGGCCATGTGGTGGTGCCACCCCGGGAACGAGCGGCCCTCGAAGTCCCTCAGCCCGAACCGCCGTTCGAGCAGCTCGACGGTCTCCCCGGTCGCGGCGTGCCGTTCCGCGTACTCCAGCAGCTCGTCGACCGGCCGGTGCACCATGCTGGTGAGCCAGAGCTGCCCCGCACCCGTCGCGTCCTCGTCGGGCTGGGTGAAGAGCCGGAACGGCTGCGGTCTCTGGTCGGCCGCGACGGCGCCGGGGACCTGCACCAGGCCGTCGCGCACGGACGCCCAGCCCGCTCTGCAGACCCCGGAGCGCACCTCTGGGCACCGCTCGCTCACCGTCCGGGCCGCCGCGGCCACCGGCCGGCGGGAGCCGGAGGCCTGGTGCTCCAGCGGGGCCAGCGGGAAGCTGTCCGGGATCGCGACCGCGAAGTCCAGCCCGCGCCGGGTCAGTCCCTCGACGAGCCGGCGCGAGTCCAGGTAGCCGTCCAGGTCGACCACCACCGGGACCGGGTCGTACTGCGAGGCCTGCGCCATCTGGTCGATCAGGTTGAGGAGTTGGCCCTCGCACGAGGCGGTGGCGGTGTGCGGGATCCGGGCCTGCTCGCGGAGCGGCCCCTGGGCGGCCCACGTCTCCGGCAGGAACAGGCACCAGCCCACGGGGAACTCCCCCGCCTCCGTCGACATGAAGACCGCCATGCCGATCTGGCAGTTGACGGTCCGTCCGGTGTGCGGGATGAAGCGGCGGTGCACCCCGCAGGACTTCTCACCGCGCTTGGGCAGCACCACGGGGGCGATCGTCCAGGCCTTGGGCCGGGCCCGGTCCTCGACCCACTGCCGGAGCTGGTCGCAGACCGGATCCCACTCCCAGGGGCTCTCGTTGACGAACTGGTGCAGGGCCTGCGAAGCGGTCGGGGAGTCGCTCGACACGGCCGCCAGCCGGCGGATGGACTTCTTCCCGGGCGTGCTGAGGAGGCCGTTGACGTAGGTGTGGGCCCACTTGCGCTGGTCAGCTCGGCGCAAGTGGCCGAACAGCTGGTCCGTGAACTGGGTGACGGAGTCCCATCCCCTCATAGCTACCCCTCCCGTGTTGCGGCTGCGGCTTTCACACAGATCCACCCACACTAAAGAATGAGCACTATTTTTTTCTCGGGTAAAGGACTTCCGGTCGCCACTTCGCCAACTCGATACAAAGCCCTGGCGCGAATCGCCCGCGCCCGGCCCGGGGAAGGGGCGGCCGGGGTCGGCGGTCCGCGCGGGAAATGGAATCGCCCCCGCGGATCCGGGCACGGCACGCCCTGCGGGACATCGGCCCCGCAGGTCAGGGGCGTGCCGCCGGGCGTGCCCGCGGTCGCCGTACGTCTACCGCCCGGTCACCCCTCGTTGCGGGCCGCGTCGCCCCGGGACGGGGCGCGCAACCGCGGCGGGGCGGGCGTCCGGTCGTGCTCGCAGGGGTCGGAGCCGTCCTCCGGCCGGGCGCCGAAGCCCGCCCCGGCCCGCCGCCACAGTCGGCCGAGCTCGTGCTCGACGACGCTGACCGGGCGGCCGGAGCGCAGCTGCGCCTCGGCGCCGGCCAGCAGGTAGGCGACCAGCAGTTCGATGTCGGCGAGCTCCGCGTCGGTGGTGCCGCCCGCCCGGGCCAGTTCCAGCGCGTGCAGCAGGGCGGGCCGCCAGGCCTGTTCCCAGGCGCCCTGCGAACCGGGGCACTCGTGCGCGAGCCGCATCGCCGCGTGGGCCCGGACGTCCTGCTGGAGGAAGGCCGCCAGCAGCTGGGTGAGCCGGCTGACCGCGGCCAGCCCGGGCGTCGTGAGCTGCTGGACCTCGTCCAGGGCCGAGGAGGTCGCGGCCGCCCCCGCCCTGAGCACCTCCTGCGCGAGGTCCTCCTTGGTCAGGAAGTGGAAGGTCAGCGCACCCGAGGTGACCCCGGCGGACTGGCTGATCCGCGCCAGGGTGGCGCCGGCGTAGCCGTGCCGGGCGAACTGTCCGGCGGCGGCGTCGATCAGGGCGGAGCGGGTCTGCTCCGCGCGGGCCTGCCTCAGCACTGCGGCGCGCGCCGGTACCGCGCGACGGGTGCGGCCGCGGACCGTTGGACGCCCCAGGGACTTCGTGTGAGCTGCATGGCCCCTCCGGCTCGTTCGTGCACCAGCCCCCGTGACGACGCGGCAAGCATACCCCGGTCCCGGCGGCGTCCTGACGTATCGTCGAACTCGCGTTCACCTGGCTCGACCTGCGGCGATCCCCTCCGCGCCACCGGGAACCGGGGCGTGGTGGAAGCGTGGCCGGAGCGTGGCCGAGACGTGGCGGAAGCGTGGCCGGGCGGGGGCGTGACGGTCCTCGGGAGGTTGCGTGAGGCCGAGTACGGCACCGCACCCCGGGGCAGGGAGGCCCGGGGTGCGGTGGATCCGGAGTGCCCGGGAAAACCGCCGGGTGCGCGGCGGGCCCGACGGGCGGCGGGAGGATCCATTCCGATCGGCGGCGAATAGGCATTGACCGAATAGCGAATTGCGATAAGCGGGTCGAGCACCGGCCGGGCGGCCGGGAAAAGCGGAGCGCCGGGTCCCGTTATCTCACCGGGACTTCACAAATGACCGCACCCTCCGCGGGCGCCGCCGGCCGACGGACGGGCGGCACCGAATGGCGGACGCCGCGGAATGGGCGGACGTCACCGAATGGCGGGCACGTACGAGTCGTCCACCCGACCGTCCGCCGTCGCCGGGTCGAAGGTCGTCGCGGGCGCCTCGTCCCCGCGCGAGCCGTTGCGGCGGTCGTACCGCAGGAAGTCCGACAGCTGGTCCGTGCGCCGCAGGTGCCCCTTGACCAGGACCACGCCGAACAGGTGGTCGCCGTCCTCCCGCCAGCAGACCAGCGGGATGCGGTAGGTGTCGCCCTCCGGCGTCCCGAAGACGGCCTCGTAGGCCTGTGCGTCCAACAGGCTCACGCGTGGCCGTCCTTCGGGGTCGTGGTGAACAGCTGTCCGTAGTCGGTGATCTCCTGAGCGGTCCCGGCGGCGCCGGCCAGGTGGAGGGCGTGCCAGAGGATCACCTGGTTCGCGGTGACGACGTTGAACCCGAGCTCCTCCTCCAGCGGCTTGATGGTGCCCACCGCCCGGATGCCGTTGCCGGCCACCAGGACGGCGTCCGGCCGGTGCTCCGCCACCGTGCCGCGGATCCAGGCCGACAGGTTCTCCGGCGTGATGGCCTTCTGGTTCGACGGCAGTCCGCAGGGGGCGTGGTGGACCACCTCGTAGCCGAACTCGCGGAAGTAGTCGGCTCCTTGGCCGGAGAGCGAGTCGGTGAACCACGGCGGGTTCACCAGCGCGATCCGGCGGGCGCCCAGGGCGTCGAACGCGGCCCGGGCGGCCTTGGTGGTGCCGGTGATCGGCAGCCCCCGGGTGACGGGCAGCAGTCGCTCGTACAACTCCCGTTCGCCCTGGGCCTTCAACGCGTAGCTGGAGGAGGTGAACCCGAGCGTCAGGGCGTGCAGCGGGGAGGCCGCGAGCAGTTCGACGGCCTGGTCCAGGTACGGGGCCTGGACGAAGGACAGGATCGGGTCGTACGGGATCTTCTCGTCCATCTCGCCGCCCGCGCGCATGGCGGCGAAGTGCACGCGCGATCCGTGGACGGAGACGGAGGCGGGGGCCACGGCCTGCAGTTCGGCCTCCGGGCCGACGTCGGCGTGCGGCACGACCACGCCGATCCGGGTCGAGGCGTCCCATCCGTCGACGGGCGGCGGGGTGCTGGTCATGGGGGTTCTCCTACCGGGTGAGGGTGGACTCTTCGGCGAGGCGGCCGCCGTGGACGGTGCCGGTGCCCGTGGTGTCGAGGAACTTGGGGTGCTTGCGGCGCATGGTCTCGATGACGAACTCGTAGGGGAGGTCGTCGAAGCTGCCGTGGTCGGTCAGGAACTCCATCGCGCCGCCGCCGTCGTGGGGGTGGTGGAGGCTGTCGTTGACGCCGTCGAACTCCAGGGCGCGCATGCCGTAGAGCTTGCAGAGCAGCTTGTTGAACACCGGGGTGACCTTGATCCACTTGCCGTCCAGGTACACCTGGGCGAGCGAGTGGAAGAACACGTCGCCGCCGATGTGGGACAGCAGGCGGGGCGAGGCCAGGTGGTTGCGCACGTCGCCGTAGACCAGCCGGGAGGGGATGCCCAGGGCGCGCACCCCGGCCGCGTACAGCGCGGCCTTGTGCAGGCAGAACCCGGACTTGGTGGTGGCGGTGGTGGAGGCCCGCAGGCCCTCCCGGGAGAGCGGGGCGCCGTAGACCTCGTAGTCGACGCCGTCGCGCACCGCGTAGTACAGCTCGATCGCGTTGGTGCGCCGGTCCGCCGAACGGTCCCGGACGGCGTGGTCGACGAAGGCCTGCACCGCGTCGCTCTCGTGGTCGAGGAACTCGGTGGAGCGGGTGAGGTGGTCCAGTGTGTCGGTCATGTCGGGATTCCCGTCGGTCAGAGTCCAGCCAGCATGGCGATCCGGTTGCGCTGGATCTCGGAGGTACCGGAGTAGATCGTTCCGGCGATCGAGTTGCGCAGGTCGCGCTCGACGCCGAACTCGGTCAGCACGCCGCGGCCGCCGTGGATCTGCACCGCGTCGAGCGCGGTCTGCACGTTGGCCTCGGAGACCACCGTCTTGGTGGCCGCGAGGTCGAACGCGGCGTCCTCGTTCCGCTCGACCTTGGCGCCGGTGTCGGCGAGCCACTTGCGGGCCGTCTCCACCCGGATCTTCATGTCCGCGATCTTGTGGGAGATGCCCTGGTAGGAGCTGATCGGCCGGCCGAACTGGCGGCGCTCCTTGGCGAAGGCGATGGTCTCCTCCACCCGCCGGGTCATCTCGCCCAGGGTGATGGAGAAGCCGAAGAGCACCTCGCGCTTCATCACGTAGTCCAGGACCCGGAAGCCGGAGCCCTCCTGCCCGACCCGCTGGGAGACCGGGACGCGCAGCTCGTCGAAGGAGAGCGTGCCGATCGGGCTGGTGCGCAGGCCGATCTTGTCCATCGCGGGGCCCACGGTCAGGCCGGGGGTGCCGGCCTCGACGAGCAGGGTGGTGAGGCCGAAGGGGCCGGGCTTCCCG
Source organism: Kitasatospora sp. NPDC059146 (assembly GCF_042786665.1). NCBI lineage: Bacteria > Bacillati > Actinomycetota > Actinomycetes > Kitasatosporales > Streptomycetaceae > Kitasatospora > Kitasatospora sp. NPDC059146. The sequence goes on from NZ_JBHZCY010000017.1 coordinate 106,162, forward strand.
GTGCGGACGTAGAGCAGGAACAGGTCGGCGACCGGGGCGTTGGTGATGAACATCTTGTCGCCGCTGACCACGTAGTGGTCCCCGTCGCGGCGGGCGACGCTGGCCAGGTTCATGGCGTCCGAGCCACCGGAGCTCTCGGTGATCGCGTGGGCGGTGATCAGCTCACCGGACATGATCCGCGGGAGGTACTTCTCCTTCAACTCCTGGGTCGCGAACCGTTGCAGGGGCACGCCGACGGACACGATCTGGGTCGAGGCGGAGAAGGACAGGCCCGCGTCCCGGGAGGTGTGGCCCAGTCCCTCCAGGGCCCGCATCGTCCGGGTGAGGCTGTGCCCGGCGCCACCGAACTCGGGCGCGAAGTGCACCCGCAGGAGTCCGGTCTCCCGCAGGGCCTTCCACTTGTCGTGGGGGAACTCGCCTGCCGCGTCCAACTCGCTGGTGTTGGCGTTGAGTTGCTCCGCCCACGGGGCGGTGAGGTCGAAGAGGTCATCGTCCATGGGGGGTCCTGGGGTCCATTCCGGGGTCGGTCGTGCTGCGGAGGATCGGGGTCGTGCCGTGGCGGGGGGCCACGGCCCGGCCCGGCCACGGGCTCGGGGCGGCGCGTGGCCGGGCCGGGTCCGGTCCCGGCGCGGAGC